>JACPKC010000001.1 GCA_016187225.1 Candidatus Berkelbacteria bacterium
GTGACCCGCGTTATGCAAGGTGGTATAAAAGTCTGTTGAGACGTCCGCCTCCATGGAGCAAGGGATATACAAAGGAAACTCACCCGAGTGTGGCTAAAATTTCGAGTACCTTTAAAAAAAGACGAATTGATAATTTTGCAGCATGGAGAGCGCAAGCAAAAGCAGAGGGACGAATTCCGTCCTCATACCCGCCATTGGAGAAAAATCAAGAGTTAGCCTTTCTGATTGGCATGGTATTGGGCGATGGACATATTCAAAAATTCTCTCGTACAGAGTCACTAAATATTTCTTTGGGCACCGATAAACCGGATTTATGGCAGTTTACGGAACGGGTAGTAAAAAACGTATTTAATAAAGATCCGCACGTCTACAAAGTGAAGAGCTCTGCATGTATGGTTATCCGTCTCTACCAAAAAAAGATTAGTGCACGATTGGGTATTCCGGAAGGGAATCGTGGAAAAATCAAAATTGTGTTACCGCAGTGGATTTGGGGCAAAAGAGGGTGTTTGATTGCTTGTGTTCGGGGGCTTTACGAGGCAGAAGGGTCCTTCTGCGTTCATGAACCGACGTACACCTATAAGATGTTGTTTTCAAACAAGAATGACTCGTTACTCAATTTTATGTATACTGCTTTGGAGGAGCTCGGTTTTCATCCTCACCGAAGTCCTTACAAGATTCAGATATCAAGGAAACAAGAGGCTTACGCTCTGAAGGAACAAATTTCTTTTCGAAACTATAGTCATAAATATTCGTAATTGCCGGGTGGTGCAATTGGTAGTTCACGCCACGCTCTGGACGTGGAAATCCAGGTTCGAGTCCTGGCCCGGCAGCTGACATATTTTTAAAGAGCGAAGCGACTATAAAAATAGTCATCCCGAGGAGCTTTGCGACGAGGGGACCATCCATTTGAAGAAAAAGGTTGTATGTTTTTCGTTTACATATTGGAGTGCGCGGACAACTCATTCTATGTGGGGTGTACCAACAATTTGGACAAACGTCTTAAGGAGCACAACGAATCAAAGTGGGGCGCGCATTACACAAAGATTCGCCGACCGGTTGTCTTAAAATATTCAGAAAAATACCAAACGTTACTTGACGCAAGGGGGCGCGAACAAGAAATCAAAAGCTGGCGCCGCAAGAAGAAAGAGGATTTAATAAAATAAAAGCATCGCGTCAACGAAGTTAGCACGAAATTCTTCGGCCTCCCGATACGAAGTGGAATCCCTGCCCGGCAGCAGCCAATTTTTAAGGAGCAGAGCGACTATAAAAATTGCGCTCCCCGAGCGAGCGAAGCGACGAGGGAATACATTAAACCAACCCGGCGAGGGTTCTGGCGAAGCGGAGTCCCTCCCAACATCATAAGAATCGTTACAAAATAGGCTTATCTTGATGAGGGGCATTGGATGTTCGAACTTGCGCCAGAAAACCGCAACCACCGTTCCTTGACAACAAATATGACATACCGTATAACGGGGGTAGATTTTAAAATGGTGTGCCGTAGCAGAAAGTCCTTCGCTTCGGGTGCTTGCCCTGAGCTTGTCGAAGGGTTTTCTGCTACGGCACACTCGCATTCCGCGTTTGTGCTTCGTTGGCCCTGTACCTAGCAGGTGCAGGGAAAACCCGACTAGCAGTCGGAAAGGAGAGAAACGATGAAGTACAACCTGTATGTTGGGGATGTGAGCGTGGAAGCGGTCTTCAACAAGCTCGGTGGCCTCGAAGGCGCTCGTGCGTTTCTGCGCGGCGAGCAAAAGCTCGTTCCGGTTTTGTTCGAACGCAATGAGCACGGCCACATCGTGCTCACAGTCACCGGTCTCGACCTTACCGGAGAGCAGGAAGTCAAGCGGCTTGAAGCCGCAGGGTTCTGCTTGGGCAACTGGGCGAAGTCGTGTCTGCTGTCCACGGAGAAGGACGGCTACAACACAAACCATCGCCTCGTTGACGGGCAGAGCTACAAGATCGCGCTCATGCCCACGCGGGAGATTAAACGCGACTCCGACCGTACGGTCGATGTCCTGCGCAAGCGCGGCATTGAGAAGTACGGGTACGAGAAGCCGCTCGCCGGTATTGTTCCGCGCATCCGCGAGACGGTTTCCGCCAAGCGGATGGAGGAAATGGGGTTTGAGTATATCGTCGCTCCCCACGACACCATCAAGGATTCCGACGGCCACACGGACGTGCTCGGCGCGCACCGGTTCGACGACGGGCCGTGGCTCTACGCGATTTGGACTCATCCCGGCATTTGCTGGGATGGCAATGGGGCGTTTGCGTTCCTCGTCCCCGCAAGCCTGCCTGCCGGCAAGGCAGGTTGAACTCGACTTTGGACACTGTGCACTTGCATTTGAGTCCTTTGCCCTTTGGCTCCGCGCCCTGCGCGGAGCCATATTTTTTGCTAAAGTTGCAGATGGTAGTAGGTGCATACGCGGGCGGTCATGCCTGCCTGCCGGCAGGCAGGGCTTCCCGCTACCGAATCCAGTTTCCATCTGCGCCAGGCGGCTCGTCCTGAGCGTGGTCGAAGGAGCGGCGTATTGGAAAAAGTGTAGGGGGATTTGGTGGCCACCTCGTATGTAGTATTTGTGCATGATGAGACTTGAAATTTATGAAATTTTTAAAGAAACACAGAAACTTTCTTTCGGCTGGGATATTAATTTTTCTCCTCGGTATTTTGATTTGGCCTATTTTTTCTTTGTTGACAGACGGTAAGGTAGTTTTCGATTTTCAGTTACTGGTTTTAACCATAATATTAATTGCATTATTGAGTGGCGCGTTTCTAAAATTTATTAAACGCGGGTGGAAAGATGATAATCTGATTGCGGTCATGGCTTTATTTTTTACGATATTGTTTTTTGTTTCAAATGCGGCTCAAAAGGATTTGGAAACGATAGATGCCCTAACTGCAGTTACTTCTTATAATTGCACTATCGCAAAAGGAATACTCGATTTAAAAGATGAAGAATGGCTAATTACATATGGATATTATGGCACGGATTTATATTTACAAAATCTTGGATTTGCTCAGGAAAAGCACGGACATGAGATGGGCGGTTTTGTGAGACAGCTTACATACAACATGGTTTATTCAAATAGACTACTTGATTCGATGATTCGTTTAAATATACCGACAGATACTCCTGCGGAATCAAAGCGTTTTATCGATGGCATGAAAAATCAATTAGTAATACTTGCACAAGAAATCGACGACATTATTAAGTGCCCGTAACCTCGTGGGGCTTGGCTGTTTGTGGTTCTGGCCTGAAACGAATCGCCACCGGCTGGGGCATTCTAGGCAAAAAATAAAAAATTAATTGTTCTGCGTATCGTTGCCAATCGCGTACCAATTAACCTTTCGTGATAAATACATGACTGCGGCCAGGATTGAAAAGAGTAATACACTTCCGATAATCAGGGCGTAGTCCTCTAACTGCAGTATGATGTATATAAAAAGGTACAGAAACGCGAGAATGGAACCTTGCGTGAGCGCCATTTTGCCATGTGCCAGAACGCTTTTTGAATACAGTGTTATCAAGCCGACAGTTGCGATGCTGGAGATGATATATGCCGCGCCAAAGCCGGCTATTTCCGAAATGGAAATGAGCAAGACGTAAAAGAGTACCATTGCCAGCCCGACCAGAATATATTGAATGGGATGTATTTTCTTTCTGTTAAACACTTCGGCAAAAAAGAATACGAGAAAGGTCAGAACAACGACAAGCAAAGCGTATTTTGCGCTGCGTGTCGCCTTGTCGTAGCCGTCAACTCCCGCCAAAAGTTTTACGCCTGATGCGGATGAGTAGATATTATACGTACTGCCAAGCCACGATTGCGGGTATCCTCTGTTTAAATCAAGAATTTTCCACGATGCCTCAAAGCTGTTTTTTGTGATCTCCCGCGTGTCCGGCAAAAATGCCCCGCTAAAGCTCGGTGCGCCCCAGTTTGATTTCAAA
>JACPKC010000002.1 GCA_016187225.1 Candidatus Berkelbacteria bacterium
GGCAAGAAAGGCAAAATGCTTTCCGTCTCAAATTATCAGTATATGTTGAAAAATAAAATCTATTACGGAATGATTGAATATAATGGCGAATTGTATGACGGAAAGCATGAACCGATTATCACAAAGAAACTTTTTGATTTATGCCAAGAAGTGATGGCGAACAAGAGCAAACCGAAATCGCCAAAACTCAAACCTTACATTTTTAGAGGATTTTTCCGTTGTGGAGAGTGTGGTTGTTTCATCACTACGGAAACGCAAAAAGGACACAACTATTTAAGATGTACCAAACGGAAAAATCCTTGTTCGCAAAGGTATGCGAGAGAGGACGCCATCACTTCTCAAATAAAGGAAGAAATCAAAAAAGTTTCTTTGTCTTCCGCTTGGGCAAACGCCTCAATCAATTTTTTCGAAAACGAAAAAATGAAACTTGCCCAAGCGGAAAGCTCTTTCGCCCAAAAAGCGAGAAATGAGCTTGTGGAGATAGAAACAAAACTTGATCGTTTGCTCGATTTGCAACTGGACGGCAATTTGTCGCAAACGGAATATACCGCCAAAAAGCACAAGTTCATTCTCGCAAAAAAGGATTTGGAAGAAAAAATATCCGCTTTTGGGCGAAAGAGCAATAATCGGTTCGAACTTGCCATTGCCTTTTTAAAAGAGGCTAACCAAGCCGAAAAATACGCTCAACAAGAAAATCTCGAACGGATTCGGGATTTTCTCAAAAAGATTGGTTCGAACTTCCGCATTGCCGACCGCACGCTGGCGTGCGATTTCAAAAATGCCTTCAAAATAGCGGAAAAATACCATGCCGAGGCGCTTTGCGCCGAGGCTAATTCTTACGATTTCACAAAAAGTGAAAATTGGCGGAGAGGGTGGGATTCGAACCCACGGAAGCCTTGCGGCCTCACTTGTTTTCGAAACAAGCACACTAGTCCACTATGCGACCTCTCCAATGCTCCGACAGTCTAGGCGAATAACCTGGCATTTTCAACCCGATTACGAGATTCATTGTTACTACAAGTCGGTTGGAGAACAAGGCCTCGAAAACCTCATGGCGCCTTGCTACAAATGGAACATTGCTAGGGCACGATCGAGGATCAATCCCGCGACATCGCGAGATTGGCCGCTTGAAGGGTAGTGATGAAGTTCGATTGCTGGCAGGCTGTTGACCTCGATGATCACGCTTTTGCCTGGGAACAATGGCTCGGCGAGCGTTGGGGCAATGAGATCAATCCCGAGGAGAGGTGCCTTGCAGGTATGGGCCAGCCGTGTAAGTTGAGCCTCAATATCAGGATGAATTGCGTCTGTCGCGTCGTGAAATTCAGCGCCCAACGCGGCGATAACTTTTTCTCCTAGGTAGACCCGTTGCCCAGTCGGAAGAGCGATATCTAACTCATATCCCTTCCGGGTGAGTTCATCGAGAATCGAGTCGCTTACAGCGTGAATGCGCCGACCAGAGCGCGACTCGATTGAGTCGGCTTTTCGACAGAGCAAAGTACGAATCGAGGCTTGTCCATCTCCGACGATCGACGGTGGATCGCGGCGACAGGCGGCAATTAGACGATCGCCAACGAAAACGACTCGCCAGACGTGCCCGGTGATGAACTCTTCCACGATAAGGTAGCGTGAGAATTGGCGGGTGCGCGCAATCGCGTTATCAATCTCGATCGGTGTCGACAGATTAACGAATGTATGGCGGCTAAGACTTCCGAATCGGGGCTTAATGACCACCGGAACCCCAAGCTGTTGCGCGAGCCGACGCGCTCGCGACGCGCTCGTGGCCGCTCCTCCTTGGGCGTGCGGAAGGTCGAGTCGTTGGAGAAGCTGTTTGAGCGCTTGCTTGTCGTCGTACGCTAGTTTTGGCGTTGCCAAAGTGAGGAGCGGTAGCCCTTCAAAGTAATGTCGCCGGTGGTCAGAGTGGAGTTCGCCAATGGGGCAATCCTTTCCTCGAAAAGTTAGACATTCAACGTGCGCGCCTCGTCGGTCAGCGGCGACCGCGATGATGCGTAAATTAGCGGCGGCGACCGTATCGTCGGCTGTAACTTTGCGAGCGCCTAGGACACCGATTTTTCGTAGAATATCAATGCCGACACCCAACCCAAAACCAAAGATCGTATGGATGACCGGCGGAGCGTGTTGTCGTACCCACTGCGTCGGACAACAAAGTGGGGTGGCGATCCACTCCAATATCTCGAGTTGCCGTTCGAGCCAATGATTGGGATGAGCAGTGTAGGGAGCACAGTCGCGACAAACTGATTCAGAGATCATAGTTGAGATTTTGGAGCGTCGTTAGACGCATCTGTCGCCACCCGATGGATCTCTTCCTCGGTTGTAAGGCCGAGTTTAACTTTTTGCATCCCATCCTCAAAGAGCGAGATCATGCCAGCGCGCTTTGAGGCCTGATTGAAGGCATCGATCGAGGCTTTTTGTTGAATAAGCGTTTCGAGTTCAGGATTCGGCGTTAAGAGCTCGGCAATCGCAATTCGACCTTTATAGCGTTCATCCCCCACCCCATTGGGATTTTCCAGACGGCGCACTAATCGTTGAGCAATAATTAGATTGATCACGCCTGAAAGCAAGTAAGTTTTGACGCCCATATCGAGCAAGCGGGGAATCGCGCCGGCGGCTGAATTAGTATGCAAAGTTGCTAAAACCAAGTGGCCGGTCAATGAGGCCTGAACCGCAATCGTAGCGGTTTCGGCGTCGCGAATTTCACCGACCATGATAATATCCGGGTCTTGGCGCAGAATACTTCGGAGCGCGGCCGGGAAATCGTAGTTCTTTTCATGATCGATCTGCGACTGCTGAACGCCTTCAACTCGATACTCGATCGGATCTTCAATCGTAATAATTTTCACGCCAGGTTTGTTTAGCTCCGAAAGAATGGCATAGAGCGTTGTCGTTTTACCGGATCCGGTCGGGCCGGTATTCAAAATCAGACCATTCGGCTTGCTAATCGCAGTGCGAATGACGGCCGCTTGTTCGGGCGTGAAGCCGAGATCGTCAAGCTTAATTTTAGCGCTCCCGCCGGTTAGCAAGCGCAGAACAAAGGTTTCGCCATAGCCAGTTGGTAAGCTGGAAACGCGAACATCAAATTTTTTATCGAGTGAACGATATTCAAACCGTCCATCTTGAGGTGTGTCGATAACATCAAGTTTGAGTTGGGCTAGATACTTAATTCGGCTTCGAAGCAGACGATACTGGGCAAACGACACCTCGGCGATCGTTTGGAGCACGCCATCGATGCGAAATCGAGCCGTCATTTTATTCTCGGCCGGTTCAATATGAATATCGGTAGCGCGCATCGCCACGGCGCCGGCAAAGAGCACATCCATGATCTCGGTGGTTGAGACGGCGCTTAGGCGTTGAGCTAAACCGGCGCGATCCTGAAAATTTGCTAACACCTCGTTTTTTTGCTCGCTCACCGCAGGCGTCGATGGCGCCTTGTCGGCTTCAATCTCGATCAATTTGCGAGCATACGAAAAACTTGTGCCCGAACAAACGGCGAGTGAAAGCGCCATGCCTTGAGCGGCGCCAAATTCGTTCAAAAAACGCGACAGGTCAGGATTCTCCGGATTCGGCGTGGCAAGTTTAAGATTTGCGCCAGCGCGCAAGTAAGGTATAAGGAGATACTTTGAAATTGATTCTTCGGGAATGACATGCAGGATAGTGCGAGAAAATGGGTAGTCGACTAGATTTACATATTGTAAGCGCAGACGCTCGGCAAGCGCTTGCGCTTCGCGTTCCTCCTCATCGCGATTTACGTTTTGCACCATCGAACGCACATCAAACATCAACCCTCCACTTCTCCACTTACTTTACCATACGGATTCGAGTATATTGCGAAATGAGTTCCATATCAAAAGGAGGAAGCATGCCGGAGACAATGACTCCGTCGGAAGCGCAAGAAGCGGCGCCAGATGGGAAGAAGCCAATTGAAAATGCCCCTACTCATCCAGCGCTCGGTGGCAACGATAAGGCCAGAGAATTAGCTCGAGATCTTGCAAGGGCGGCTGACGGAGAGACGCTTGTCGAGCCCACATTGCCCCCATTTAGTGGATTTGGAAAGCCCTCCACCAAAGAAGACCCATTGGCGCTTCATTTGCCTAAAAGTCCAGGCGAGGCAGGCGTTAGCGAAACAATTCAGCCTTTGGCGAACGATGGTGTTTTAAGCCCAGTCGATCTGGCCAGTTTCCCCGCCCAACTTGCGCCTGTCGTTCAAGAACTTGTTGCCCTTATCCCGGATAATCTGCATCTTAAAATCGGTAGCTGGGAACAGCCGCAAGCATCGGGCAAAGGTATCGAAGTTATTCCTTTCTTTGTTGAGAAGGATGGAAAGTTTGAAAAAATTGGCGAAGACCAGTTTCAGGCTCTAATCAGTAAGTTGTCGAATAAGGATAAAAATTCCATCACGCTTGCGCATAAAAACCTCGCGCAAGCCGCCCAGGAATATGTCAACTCGATGCAAATCTCGACGCGACCAGCGCCTGCCGAGAACAAGGGTGAATCAAAAGGAATTTTGGGTCAGGTTCGTTCTTGGTGGAATCGCCTACGAGGCAAGTGAGAAAAAATCTGGTTCAGATTGACATTTCCCTCCTGATATGATACAAATTTTTGTCCTTTAAGCAAGGGCGAAAATTTTTTATTGGAGGGTTTTACAATGAGATACTTTTTTCGCGAGCCGTTTTGGGTGATCGTAATGGCCATCTTTCTCGTGGGGCAGGCGAAGGCGTATACATCGCTCTACAGTCCGGCAGATTACCTTCTGCCGATCGTCGTCGAACGCCCGGAGCAAAGCGGGAGCCGGTCGGTGAATGAAAAGAAGCTCCAGGAGGGCATCGAGCGACGAGTCAGGGCGAACGGCTGGCCGTACGAGGAAGAGCCGCGTGCGTTTTACGCTTTCAAAATTTCGTATGAAATTTTGGCCGAGGGCGATGAGTCGCGGCGGCGATCTTCAACCTTTCGTTATCAGGTGCCGGAGTTTTATTCAACCTGGGATCGGAAGGGTAAGATGCGAACTCATGT
Source organism: Candidatus Berkelbacteria bacterium (assembly GCA_016187225.1). Lineage (NCBI taxonomy): Bacteria > Candidatus Berkelbacteria > Candidatus Berkelbacteria bacterium. The sequence goes on from JACPKC010000002.1 coordinate 5,026, forward strand.
TCGCACGCGCACCGTCTCGAGCACGCAACGCGACTCCCAACACCTCAAGGGTTACACCTTCGAGGTGAATGGTCGAGTGATCGATCAGGATGGGAGAACGATTCTTGAAGCCTGGCGGAGCGTGCCTTGGGTTGTGCGCCCACGGGCGTCGAATTCGAGCTCCTACCGCGGAATAGGTGGGAGCGAGTCGAGTAGCGTCACGCGCCGCGCCAACTCAGACGCGATCGAGTCCCATCAGCTCGACAGAGCGATGGACGATCTCATGGGCGATCTGACCGCCCAACTCACTCGCAAGGTTGCCGCGGGTGAGATTGCGAGAGTGTCTCGCGTATCGCGGGGCGGGCCATCGGGGCGAGAAGGTGTAGTACCGGAAAGTATCCGGTGCTCCTCGGAAGCAGTGGTGCTTCTCGAGGCCTGCCCAGAAACGGCTGAGAAGATTCGTGCCATCCTTGTGCGCGGCAACCAACCGCGCTTCACGCGAGCGCAAACCGGCGAGCGGTTTTGGGTGTTACGCGAGGCTCAAAACGAGCCTCGCGGCACCTTTGAAATGGTGCGCATAAAGTAGCAAGTAGCTTTTTTATCGGCCTGTCAGCGTGTGTCTGTAGGCCGGTTTTTTATTCTGGAACGAAAACAGTCCAGACGCGGCCATTGTCGTCCGGCACCGCATCTTGATAAAGCTCTTCACCCGTACTGGCATTTTTGATCGTAACCGGCAGATCCGGTGGTAATTGAAGTGTAGCCGTGCCACTGCTATTCGTTATCACTTCATCGATTTTTTGCCCGCCAGTATAGATTTCAAGGAGTTGATTAGGTTCAGTTTGATTCGTGTTTTTATTATTAGTAGTGATTAGCGTTAGACTCACTGTCTGGCGCGTGTGATCAAGTGTCACCTTACTTTCCTTGCCTTCTTCAACAAAGGCGGGACTAATAAGATTACCCTCTTCGTCGTAGATATCGACCTCGCCGGGTGCGACTTCCTCAACCGTGTCTTGTCCATTGGAGTCGGTGATGACTTCGTGAACAACGTCGGACTTGCGTTCCTTAACGCGCAATTTTACAGCCGGCGCCCCACTCTTGAGTTGAATCTTAACTTTTCCCGCCTTAATACTGGGCGTTGCCCCGCCGCCGCCAACACTGACTTGATTCCCGCCAGGGCTTAAATCGACGTTGGAGCTCCCGGGTGAGATCGAAGGTGTAATATCGGGCGCGTTGAAAGTGGTATCGGCGACGCCTAGAACCTGGAGAATATAAATTCCGATTGGCCACGCGAGAACAACGAGAGCAATGCCAATGACCGATTCAGTCAGCATGCTTTTTGCGGCCTTGCTTTGCGTGTCGTCGCCGGCGGCTGTGAGATAGCGAATCCCGCTTCCCAAAAAAAGAATCATAAAAATTACCGTGGCGGCGATTACGACCAGATTCCAGATTTTTGGAAAAGACGTACCGATATCATGGAAAATTGGGGGCAAGCTTTCGGGCGGTTCGAGGGCGAGCCCGACATTACCTTCTTGGCCAGTTTGTGTTGCCCCGCCCCCAGCGCTTTCACCGGAAAGTTTTTGCATTATATTACCTAGAGTACCCTTTACGCCTTCTACCGCATCATTAATCCCTTTACCAGTGTTTTTAGGTATTTGCCCAAGTGATTTTAAGCTATCGTTAATTGATTCCAAGATGGCGCTAGAGCCATCTTTAGCGTCAGCGGGTTCTGTTTTTCCAGCCGCACCACTTTCCCCCCCGGGGTCATCTCCAGCCTGGACTGTCGATATCGAGAATATCGGGGAAAATACAAAAACAAAGAAGAGTAAGCAATAATAAATAAAACAATAACTCTTCACGTTTTACCCCTCGCTCGTAACCAATTTACTCAACCGTTGTGGGGATGCTGTCGCTTGTCACGCCTTCGATTCCCAAGAGACGCAGAACATAGGTGCCAACTGCCCAGGCGGTTACCACGAGCACCAAGCCAACCACGGCGTCGAGCATGAGCGCCCGCGCTTTTTTCACCTGCTCTTCATTGCCGGAAGAGGCAAGATACATAATGCCGCCAACCAGAAAAAGAATTACAAACACCACGCCCGCTACGATGATGGCGATATCGAAGATGGATTCGATTGTGCCTTCAAAAGTCGTGAATTTATTCGGAATTTTATCGGGTTGTTCGATCGTTTGCCCAAAGGCAACCGCCGGCATGGCCCAGCTCGAAACAGCTAAAATCTTGACTAAACTTTCCCTCTGTCGCATTAACCAGACTGTCATAAATCCTCCTTTGATAAATATATATATTTAGCCGCCGATATCGATTGAACCAATCCCAAGCAAACCCAAAACGTAGTTGCCCACGGCCCACGCAATCACAATAATCACCATCCCGATCACGGCATCAATTAAAAGCTGTTTGGCTTTTTTAGTTTGTTCATCGTTACCCGCATTAGTTAAGTACATTATCTGGCGGATCAATATTTTGCAAAACTTGCCCGCCACCGCTGGCGCTTTCGCCTGTCGACTTCACACTTGGCGCGCCTGGCGCAGTCTTAGCCGCTTTCGCCAAAACGAGTGACGGCGCAAGAAACACAATTAATGAAATTAAGGAAATAAATTTTCGCATAGCCCTCCAGCCTATTTATTGAATGCCCAGATCAAGTTTGCCCGCCTCGCCAATGCCGAGGAGTTGCAAGATATATGTGCCTATCGCCCAGGCAATCACGACAATAATCAAACCCACGATCGCATCCACCAACAGTTTTTTGGCTTTATTCGTGTTTTCCTCGTTGCCGGCGGCCACAAGATACTGAATGCCGCCAATTAAAAAAAGCAGAACGAAAATCACCCCGGCCAAAGTGATGCCGATGTTAAAAAAAGCGCTGATCGCGTCCGAGATATTGGTAAATTCCGTGCCACGTAATTTATTTGGCGTATCGACGCTTTGGGCGAGTTGAATCATTTTTCTTGCCTCTATAAGTTTATAATGCCACTATACCATACTCGTTTCGTCGAGCGTATTTCTCCACAGAGGTGGTGAATTGCCAGTGTCCTAGGGTTCCAACTTAATCGCGTCCGGCAGTATGAACGAGGCGGCGAGAAATTTGAGAAACATATAGGAGCCAAAGACCACGCCGATACCGAGTAAAGTATATAAGATGCCCATTTTAGCCGCTTGTGCTTGAGTGGCGTTTCCACTCGAGGTAACAAGCTTGTAGCCATTTAAGATCAGAAAAATCAGGGCGATTGCCAGAACAAACCTAATCATTGCGTTCGCGATCGCTTTCAAAAATATCATAATATTTTCAAAGGTTTGTTCTTTTGGGTCGCTAACAATGCTCCAGTCGATACCAAAAAGATTTTGATCAGCGGCGTGCGTAAGTTGAGGAATGAGAAAAACGGCAAAAAGAAAAATTAAGCCTATCAAGAAGGTTTTTGACTGAACACGTTTTACCAGTTGGTAGGTTTTGGTTCGCAATGACATTTTTTCCTCACTCAATAAAGCGTTTTAAGACTTCGAGAATACCATAAGCGGTGAGCACAACGACGGCGCCCATAATTGCAAACAACATGCCGTTTTTAGCTTCTTTAGTCGCATCGGTATCGCCAGCGCCCAAAAGATAGCGGAAAGCATTTATCATAAAGAAAACCAGCGTTACCAGGCCAAGAAGAATGATCAAGATGTTGGGGATGCTCGAAGTGACTAGGGTTTCAATCGAATCGACGTTTAAAACACTTTTCAAATCTATCTCGCTGATTGGCGTGATAACTACCTTCGGGCTGGGTGGAAGAGTTGTGCCCTTACTGCTCCCGCCCAGGCCGCCGTTTCTGCTACTACCTCCGCCGCCCCCACTCCCACCACTTCCTCCATCAGCCCCCCCGCCAGTCCACGGAAACTGCCAGCCGTTACCAGACCCGCCATCAATCCCATTATTAAGATCTGATTCCGTAAACAGATCATCATTTGGACCATCGTCAAACCACCAGCGGCTATAATCATCATCTGTCATTTCCCAATCATTGTCGCCATCGTTGCTTCCTACGCCGCTCTCGCTCCCAGATCCGCCATCAATTCCATATTCAAAAGGCAATCTTACGTTGTCATCATTGCCCGTGTACCAGCTGTTATCTTGATTCGGAACATCGTCAAACCATGAGCGATTATCATCTTGATCGGCAGAAGAAAATCCACCACTATTGTCCTCATTATATGGCAAGTACCAGCCGTTATATGGGTTAAATGAAGCTTGAATTGGAAAGCGAATGTTGGAATAGACAAATGCGCTTACTCCAACCAAGCCAGTCAAGCCGAGGATGAATAGTCGAAGCTTAATTTTTTTATTGAGAGAGAATTTTTTCATAAACTAATTAAACCAATCCCAAGCAAACCCAAAACGTAGTTGCCCACGGCCCACGCAATCACAATAATCACCATCCCGATCACGGCATCAATTAAAAGCTGTTTGGCTTTTTTAGTTTGTTCATCGTTACCCGCATTAGTTAAGTACATTACGCTTTGAAAACTGGAACCTAGATCTGGCGCACCAATTTGAAGGATTGCGTTCCCACCAGTGCCACTTGTTCCACCACCATTGCTACCACCATTTGAATTTGCGCCGCCACTCGCGGCTTTATTAGGTGATCCACCTGACGAGGAACCGTTTTGAGCTAAAAGCCCTCCTTGCTGACGAATTTCATCAAGGCCTGGCGCCGGGTCTACGTCATCGGGGCGGCTAAGTGGCCTAAGTTCATTCCTACCGAGCGAGGTGTTGGTAAGACCCCCGTTAAATTCGGCGTCAATTTTATCTTGCGCATCCCCGCCCTCACTAATCATTCCACCATCAACCCAAGCTGGGGATTGAACTGGATCAGCTGAAGCGGTAAAACTAATTTTAGAGTAAGCAAAGGCGCTGGCGCTGATTAGACCCGTCAGTCCGAGGGCAAAAAGTCGAAGCTTAATTTTTTTGTTGAGATAAATTTTTTTCATATCAAAGATTGTTGTATCGTTTTGTCTCCTCGCGATAATAAATCACTCACTCACCCTGTAAAATGGCAGAAATTTTTTGAGCCGCTTCTTCAATGGCATTTTGTGGCGCCTGACTCTTGGTGCCCACGCGTTGAATTAAGTCGCGGAAAATTGTGTCAACTTTGTCGGGACGTTTCGTTTTATACCAACTCTTTGCCGTCTGTTGCTGATATGCAAACGGATTACCGCTCTCGCCTCGATCTAAAACGGTGGGCGGTTCTTCTTCGGGTTTAGGATCAGGCCGTTTTGTTGCCGAACGATAAGGATTACCGCGCTCAATCACCAAATTTTTTAACACCTCCCAGGCTAGAGTGGGATTTTTGGTATTTTTTGTGACCGTTTCAATATAGTACGAAGCATAGTCGACCGGCGTATCGATGTCGCGCACCTGCGGCAGAGGTATGGATGAATATTTGAGTGTCGGCGCGAGCTGGTTAAAGATTAGTTCGTAGTATTGAAAGCCAAAAATCATCGCCGCCTTGCCTTCAATAAAAGCCTGAACATCGCCTGGCATAGAGGTGTTCCAGGAATAGTAAGATTTGGCTGGATCGGCAAAACCGGTAAAGCGTTCTAATGCCTCTGTGCCCTTGAAAACAGTTTGGCCAACGGCATTTTTAACGCCTAAATGAAAGCTTGCGTTGGTGTGCTCGGGCGAAACCATCTCGGCGCCGTTTTGGAGCATGAGCGCGTAGACAACGTCTTCGGCGCGCGAAATGTTGTTGGCGGTGCCGGCGGCGAGACCAGAGACGCTAATACTCCCATCGGGATTTTTTTCAGTGAGAAGTTCAACCGCGCGCTGGAGCTTGTCGTAGGTATTGAGCGGATCGCGGAGCAAGTCAGCCTCTTCATCGCGGTCGACATCTTCGAGTTCAGAGATTTTTTTGTTGAAAACGGCGGTGTTTTTCCAGATGCCGAGGGTGTCAACATAGTAAGGCAAGCCATAAATGCTTCCATCGTACACCACATCTTGCGTAACGACCGGGGCAAACAGGGCTTTGAGGGCATCTTCATCGGTTTGATTGCTGTTTTTACCGAGGAGACCATTGGGCATCGGGACGAGTTTATTCTTGTGTCGCGGAAGCCAATCGTTACGGATCGACCAAATATCCGGCCCCTCGCCCGCGGCGAGCGCTTCAGCGGTAGTCAGTTCGAACTCGCTCGCGCTCATGAGTGTGTATTCAAGTGTGATCGCGGGATTGTCGCGCTCGAACTCCTCGATAATCGGTTCAAAAACCTCGGCGCTATCAAAGGTGCGCCAGATCTTGAGCGTGACTGGTTCGGTTTGGCCAGCGATGCCGCTACTTTGACTGCTTGAAGATTTCCGGCCGATACAGCCAGTTAAGAGTATTGGAATCAAGGCAAGCGCTAAAGCTCGCCCAAACCATTTAATTGGAGTTTTCTGACTCACTTCCCCTCCGTATTTACATTACATTGTATCACGCGCGCAGAACTTTAATGAGAAACTCACGAAACTCTGCTTTGAGATCTTCGCGTTTGAGAGCGAATTCAACAACGGTTTTCAGGTACTCCAATTTATTGCCGGTGTCATAGTAGCGGCCGCCGGCGATCTCTCGAACATAAGCTTTCCGTTTTTTACTCAAAGCATCGATCGCATTGGCAAGAAAAATCTCGTTGCCGTGACCGGGGCGGGTGTGCTCAAGCTCAGTAAAAATGTCCGGCGTTAGCACATAACAACCATCGGCTAAAAGATCAGAAGGCGCTTCATTGGGCAACGGTTTTTCGACCAAACGATTCAAGATTGAAGTGTGCGGCGTTCTGGTTGGAGTGATGTCAAAAATTCCATAGCGGCTGGCATCCTCTTCTCGGGCAAGTTTGACGCCTGACAGAACCGGCTCGCCGAACTCTTGAAATGTTTCCAAGCACTGTTTCAGCCTTGGAGTTTCCGCCCAGGTAAATTGATCACCCCAAAGAACGGCAAACGGTTCGTCGCCAATCACATGTCGAGCGTTCAAAACCGGTGTGCCGTTGCCGTAAGGACCTTTTTGGCGAATGTAGACAAAATTAGCCATCTCGGCGATTCGGCGCACCTCTTCGATTTGGCTCTGTTTCTCGGCTGCTTCGAGACGTTTTTCCAGCTCGAATGGATAATCGAAGTGATCTTCAATCGAGCGTTTATGCCAGCCAGTGACGATAATAATGTCTTCGATGCCCGAGGCGACAGCCTCTTCCACGACATATTGAATGACTGGTTTATCAACAACCGGAAGCATCTCTTTTGGCATTGCCTTGGTGGCGGGTAAAAAACGAGTTCCAAATCCTGCCGCCGGAATGACGGCTTTGCGAACCTTGGCCATAACACCTCTTCACTAGCGCGTTTTAATTGTCAGACGGCGCGCGCGAGTCTTGGTAAGTTTGGGAATTGTGATTGTGAGAATGCCGTTTTTAAGGTCGGCGTTGGCGTTGTCGGCATCCACCGAGGTGGGCAGAACATACGACCGCGAAAATGAACCCCAGTAACACTCTTGAACGAAATAGTTTTCACGTGTAATCGTATCGCCAAACTGGCGTTCGCCTTTGATCGTGACCATGTCGTCGGTGATGGCAATGTCGAGGTTTTCAGGCAAAACACCAGCAATTGGCGCCTTAATAACCACCGAGTCTTCAGTTTGATAGGCGTCGATTGCCAATTGCCCGCCGCTATCTTCTTCCAACCAGTCGTCGCTGGCCACATCCGTAGTTTGTTTGTCTGTCATTAAACCCATGCCGCCTCCTCTATTTATATATTAGAGAGGCAATGAGTAATAGGCAAGAGATGATTTAGGGCGCTTCATCATAGGCGAGGGTAAGAGCGGCGCGTTCGCGAAAGCCAGCTTGGGCAAGACAGCGAGCGGCTTCGGCAAGAGTGGCGCCAGTAGTGCAAATATCATCGATCAGTAAAACAGGCCCTTGAATTTCAGGGCCTGTCCATTTAAAAACGCCGCTCACATTTTTTTGCCGCTCGCGGCGCGAAAGCCCAACTTGACTCCGCGTTTCTTGGATTCGCTGAAGTTGAGTCCTGACAGGTATGTGAGTTAACTCGGAGAGGGCGCGAGCAAGTAGAAAAGCTTGATTATAACCACGGGATCGCAAACGCTGGGGGCTGATTGGGATTGGAATGAGCGCCGACCAAGACGTGTGTTTAAGAATAGTTTGCCAACGACTATATGCATGAGCCGCAAACTCGTCGAAGGCGGCCGAGAGCCCCTGATATTTTAACTTGTGGAGAGCGCGTTTCAGGGGTTGTTTTTGGTAACTCCCGAAACAGCCAAGCGCCTTGAGGTTCAGAGATTGTTGGTGCGTTTTGCACAGCGCGTTCGGCGCGAACGTAGTTCGTCGACAAATCTGGCATTGAGTTGGCGAGAGCGAGAGCGCGCTTTCATGAATACAAGTTTTGCAAAACCAATTTCCTCGTCGCTGGCAACCTAGACAAAAGGTTGGGCAGAGACAATCTCCAATTTCATTAAAAATAAGTTTAAGCATACGCGGGCTTTACTCTTATCTTTTCACCAGAGATGATATTAACATGAGTTCGCAGTCAGCGCCGATCGCAAATTTTTTTAGCAATCGTTTGGCTTATGTCGTTTCGGCTCTCTTTAGTCCATTCTTAATTTTGCCGGCGTTAATTGTCGCCGCAACCTGGCGTGTTGCCGCCTCCCCGCCGCAATTTGTAGCTTGGGTCGGCATCCCCTTCCTTTTTCTCTTTATCATACCGACCGCTTATATTGCGAACGAAGTTCGAGCGCGGCGGATGAGCGATATTCATATTATGGTCCGCGAACAGCGCGCGATGGCATTTTTAGTTTTTCTAGTTTCGGCCGCCGTTGCGATTGGCATCTACTGGTGGATAAAAGTTCCCGCGTCGCTCCTTATTTTAGGCGTTGTTGTTTTCTTAAATGCGTTATTTGCGGCTTTCATTACGCTTTTTTGGAAGATCAGCATTCATGCCTGGGTGCTTTCGGGTGCGGTCACGGCCTTTGCGCTGATTGTCGATTCGCCTTTTGCCTGGTGGATTTTACTTTTTATTCCGCTCGTCATTTGGTCGCGAATCTATCGCGGCCGCCACACAGTTTTGCAAGGGTTGATGGGGGCATTGATTGGCGCGAGCGCCACTTATGCGCTCTATCTTCTAATTCGGAGCACTTAGAATTAGAACTTAGTCGAAAAGTGAGAAAGTTCTAAATTTGCTATAATAAATATATATGCGTTGGCTCGACCGAGCGATCATATTTTTTTCTGCACTCTTGAGCGCAGTCTTGATGGTAATTCCGCAAAGTGTTGCGGCGGTTGATTTTAATTCTTCAAATATTATTTCCAACAGTGAGTTTATCGATACAAATTCAATGACCGCGCCGGAAATTCAGCGTTTCTTGGAAGACCGGGGCGGTTTTTTAAAAGATTTTACAGAAAACGGCCGCTCGGCCGCGCAAATCATTTACGATGCCTCTCACGGTTACGGTGATGCTTCGGGCGCGATCAACGGCATCGCGCTGACAACGAGTACCGGCACGGTGAGTCCGAAAGTGATCCTGGTCACCCTTCAAAAAGAGCAAAGTCTGCTGACAATGACATCCCAAAACGACAGCGCCTTGCGGGCGGCGATGGGCTATGCTTGTCCGGATTCGGGCGGGTGTAACTCTAACTATGCTGGTTTTACCAAGCAAGTTGAGAACGGCGCTTGGCAGTTGCGCTATAACTATGAGCGTTCACAGGCTACAGGCTTTGGCGATTATCAAGTGGGTCAATCATTTTGTTTTGACGATTTTAACGGCACTAACTGCGGCACATATGAAAATCGCGCCACCGCCGCGCTCTACCGCTACACGCCGCATGTTTATAATGGGAACTACAATTTCCATAATCTCTACTACAACACCTACAACTTCACTGGGCCGGAGTTCGCGGCGACCCTAATTTCTTGGTCAAGTTCGGCTGGGCTTTATCAGTATCCTTCGGTAAGCAGTGGTCAGGATGCCACCTTGCAGGTCACACTGCGAAATATGGGGCGCACGACTTGGCAAAGAGGGGCGGTGAATTTAGGCACGGAACAGAATCGCGACCGCATCACCGGTTTCAATCGTGGAACGGGCTGGCGATCAGGAAATCGAGTTTCGTTGGTTGAAGTCTCGGTTGCGCCGGGTGAAAATGGCACCTTTAATTTTGTGGTTTCGCCGCCTTATTCTCTTCAAAGCGGCACTTATCGAGAACACTTCCGCCTCGTGGCCGATGGCATCAGCTGGTTTGGGCCAGAGTTATTCTGGGATATTTCAGTGACGGCGAGTTATCAGGCATCAGTCAGTTCATGGTCAACTTCAAGCGGTTCGCATACTTATCCAAGCGTAACTCGGGGCGGAAATGGCACAAATATAATTTTGAGAGTTCAAAATACTGGCGCGGCAATTTGGCAGAGAGGGACGGTGAATTTAGGCAGTGATCAGCCGCGCGATCGCGGCACGGGCTTTTTGCGCGAGTCGGGCACTGGAGTGGCTTCGGGCTGGGTCTCACAGAATCGAATCCAGATGCAAGAGAGTTCAGTCCCGCCTGGTGAAACAGCGACTTTCTCCTTCTGGCTTCAAGCGCCATCGAATATGCGCCCGGGGACTTACCGAGAACACTATCGTCTGGTGGCGGATGGATTAGATTGGTTCGGACCCGAGTACTACTGGGATTTTGATTTTCCTTTGGAGTCAAAACAGATTGCTCTAATTGACGACTCTCCAGCTCGGAAAGTTCAAGTGGGCGAGGAAACCACTCACCACTCACCACTCATCACTCACCTGCTTACTTTCAGCGAATCGCCAGATGCGGTAAAACTCGCTTGCGCTCTTAATCTTTCTGAAGATGCGGTCGAAATTAATCAGGCAACTCAAACCGCTATTATCTCGGGTGAGATTCCTGATTTGAGCAAGCTGGCCGCCGTGTTGCCAACCCTCGAGAGTGTGGAAGCCGATGAGCCAATTCGAATCTTCTCAACCCCGAATGACCCCAGGTATAGTAGTCAGGCAACGACTTTCTCGCAAATGAACATGCAAGCCGGCTGGGATTACGTGCAGGGCAAAACGAGCGCTGTCATTGCCGTCATTGATACCGGCGTAGACGGAACGCACGAAGATTTAACCGGCAAGGTATTGGCAGGCAGAAATATCTCGGCCAATACCGCGATCGCGGCTAATACTGACTCGGATGACAATGGGCATGGCACGAATATCGCCGGCATCGCGGCGGCGGGCGGCGATAATTCCATTGGAATGACAGGGGTTGATTGGCAGGCGCGAATTTTGCCAATCAAAGCTTTCAATAGTGATGGATTGGCAGAGACTTCAGATATCGTTTCGGCGATTGAGTATGCTATTAATCAGAATGCGACCGTGATTACGATGAGTTTTGGTCGCTCAACACCTTCAGATGCGTTAGAAGCGGCGGTTAATAGCGCCGCCAGTCGCGGCATTCTTCTTGTCGCGGCGGCTGGCAATACGGGCGAGAGTTCAGTTTACTATCCCGCGGCTTATGAAAATGTGATTGCGGCCGGCGCCGTGCAGGCCGATAATGCTCGTGCCAGTTTTTCTAATTACGGTAGCGCTCTTGATTTAATGGCGCCGGGTGTTTCAGTAATCGCAACTGCCGACGGCGGGGGGTATGAAGCCGTGAGCGGCACGTCATTTGCTGTGCCTTTCATTGCTGGCATCTCAACCTTGGTGAAGGATTTTCATAGTAGCGCCAGTGCGAGTGATGTAACGAGTATTTTAAACTCGACGGCCACCAAGGTTAGCGGTATGAACGGCAATCTGCGAACCGATGAATATGGCAACGGTGTTGTGAATTTAGCCGATGCGCTTGTTAGCGCTGGAGACTATCAGGCTTCGACAATTTCTTGGTCAACCAGTAACGGTTTATTTACCTATCCAACTCTCTCTTTGGGTGGCAGTGGCGCGAATGTCATTCTCACAGTGCGAAATACCGGTACCTCGCGCTGGTTTCGCGATCTGGTGCATCTAGGCGCCGATCAGCCGCGCGATCGCGGCACGGGCTTTTTGCGCGAGTCGGGCACTGGAGTGGCTTCGGGCTGGGTCTCACAGAATCGAATCCAGATGCAAGAGAGTTCAGTCCCGCCTGGTGAAACAGCGACTTTCTGGATTAGATTGGTTCGGACCCGAGTACTACTGGGATTTTCGGGTTTTATCAGAACTCGATGGGTATGGAGCAAGCACCTTAAACTGGTCAACCTCGGATGGACTTTTTACCTATCCAAGTGTTATTCGAGGTGGAGCTGGCACGAATATCGTGTTACGGGTCCGGAATACCGGCACAACGACCTGGATACAAGAGACTGTTCATCTAGGCGCCGATCAGCCGCGCGATCGCGGCACGGGCTTTTTGCGCGAGTCGGGCACTGGAGTGGCTTCGGGCTGGGTCTCACAGAATCGAATCCAGATGCAAGAGAGTTCAGTCGCTCCGGGTGAAACCGCCACCTTTTCATTTTGGTTACAAGCGCCGTCCGGAATGAGTCCGGGCACCTATCATGAACACTTCAAAGTCGTAGCCGATGGTCTGGGTTGGTTTGGTTCAGAAGCGTACTGGGATGTTATCGTGAGATAAGGCGCAAATCACTAGATCAACACTACGGTCTAATTCACTTCATTGGCCTTGAACTAGATATGTCTCTACAGAATCAGCACAAACAAGCTCAACAGGCGCTTTATGACGCTCATCTCCTCGATGATCTTGCCGCGGGCGCCGGAACCTTTGGATTTCGCAAGCCCAAGTTATTGCGCGATCTCGCTTTTGCGCGTTGGCTTGCCCGCCTTGAACTTAAAAGCGGTGAGCAAGTGCTGGATGTTGGTTGTAATGCCGGCGCTCGACTTGAAGCTCTTCGGCGCGAATACGGGATCGAGGGCACGGGCATTGATCTTTCGCCGAAGACAATTGCGCTTGGCCAAAAACATTTTCCAGCGTTGACCCTTCAGGTGGGAGACGCCGAACTTTTGCCTTATCAGGAAAATTCTTTTGACACAGTCATTAGTTTCGAAACCTTTGAGCATCTGCCCAACCCTGGCAAGGCGTTGGCAGAAATCGGTCGTGTTGTTAGGCCTGGTGGTTGGGTGTTGATTTACGCTATTTCACGACGCAATGCTGGCACTTGGCATTGGCTTCAATCTAAGTTGAGCGGCGGTCGCTTGGGCACGGGCGCCTTGCGCGATCATCTTCCCGAACTTCTTGTTCCACCAGAATGCTTTCCAGCTTGGTCTCAAAAAGCGGGACTCAAGATCCAACAGAGAGGTCTTTTGCATCAATTTTTTACCCTTTTGCATGATGAACCTTGGAGCGCCTTCCTCGCAACACTTGCCCCCAAACGCTCTCGGCCACGACTTGATACAATAAAAATGGCAGGCAATCTACCTCGCGCGCCGGGCAAGTTTTTTATGCTCTACCGCGTCTGGCTTCATGGCATGGAGATTGTCATGAGTCTTTTGGATTTACCCTGGCAAATGGCACGAGTAAGCGATGGTATTTTTGTTTTATTGAAAAAACAAGAATTGTGATTAGGAGGGGCAAGATCTTGAAGCGTCAAAGTATTATCTCGGGATTCATCTTCGGGCTACTTTTAGGCGTACTTGGACTTCGTCTTTACCTCTTGTTTTGGGGCTATTTTCAATATGAATTTATTGTGCCGCCGGGGGGAGATCCAGCTGTTCATTTACAATTTATCAATGCGATTCAGCGTGGCACGTTTCAAATTGGCGCCTATCCGCCGGCTTTTCATTTTATTGTTGCCTGGCTCGCACAAGCGCTGGCCTTGCCCACAGTTACAATTTTAATTCTCGTCGGTCCCTTTTTAGTTGTATTGCCGGCGCTCGCGGTGTTTTTGCTCGCTCGAGCTTGGTTTGATCGCGTTACTGCGCTCTTGGCGGCCGCTCTAATTGGCCTGACTGGCGCGAGTCCGATTCTCGCTTATATGGATGGGAATTATCCAAATTTAATCGCTGGCGGCTTCTTCCTGATCCTTGGCATTACGGCGCTTGTTCTGGGGCTACGGAAACAGCCAGTTTTTTACAGCACACTTGCGAGCCTGTCTTTTTTAGCGGTGGCTTTATTCCATCACCTTACTTACGGTCTTCTGCTTGCGATTCTAGTGGTTTACTTCCTCGCTCTGTGGATTTTGAAATGGTTTAAAATTGGCTCGGTGCCATATTTGCGAACTGTGAGCTGGATAGTGTTGCCCTCGCTCTTGCTCACCGTCGCAGTCGCTCTTCTCTTGGCTGGGCCCGAAGTGATCTTGCCGGCGCTCCGCGATCTTTTAGGCGGTCAGCCGCCATCTATTTTTGATTCAGCGCTTCGAACGCCAATTCGTCTAGGGCAATACAATGAAATTGTTGGTCCGGTTGTGGTGGTGAGCGGTATTTTGGGTATCATCTTTTTGATTCAGCGCCGTGATTTGCCTTGGGAACGTCGACTCTTCTTGCTCCTTTGGATTGGGATTGTGTTTGCTCTTTCACGAACTCAATTTTCTGGTCTGCCAGCGCGATTTGCGCGAGAACTCGGCATCCCCTTGGCGCTTTCGGGTGGACTTTTGGGCACATCGCTCATGAAACTTTCAACCGATCGTTCTCATCAATTGGCAAGTGGAGCGATTCTCGCTCTCTTCCTGGTTTCGCAAACAGTGATGCTCACAACTGGCCCAGCCCAACTCCCCGAATCCTTTAGTCGACTCATCTGGTTTGACAAATCTGACCAAGAGAAGCTTGCTTATCTTGAAGACTTGCCAGTGGGAAGCCGAATTTTGGCGACACCCAGCTCGCCCTACTATGAAGCTCTGTTACCGGAGTATAAATTTTCCGCACTCGCGGCAATGGATCTCACGAATGAGCGTAAGACCGGGCAATTAATTCAATCCCGCGCCGACTATTTGTTTGTAGATACCTTGCCGGCGACTAATCCTGATCCAATTGCGTATCCATATTTTGCCAACTACGATCGGGCGCGAGTCGCCCTTGAAAATTATAGTGGAGCGAGAATTATCAAGACCTTCGCGGATGGTTCAGTTGTGAAACGCGTGATCGCCACCTTGCCAGCCGTGCAGTAAGAAGTAGATGGTGAGTGACGAGAGTTTTTTATTCGAGCTTGTCGAGAATCACCCTTTACTATCTATTACTCACTCTTCATTATTTATTAAGAATGAAGATCGCCATTATTTTGGGCACGCGCCCAGAAATTATTAAACTCGCCCCAATTCTTCGTCGCATCCAGGCGTCCGAGAATGAGCTTATGCTCATCCATACTAATCAGCACTACTCGGCAAATATGGACGGGGTATTCTTTAAGGAATTAGCTTTGCCAGCGCCAGACTCTAATCTTGGGGTTGGTTCAGGTACGCATGGCGCTCAAACTGGTTTAATGCTTGCCAGGCTCGAGAAGGCGTTGAACATGAATCGACCGGACGCAGTTCTAGTTCAGGGAGATACTAATACAGTTTTAGCAGGCGCCTTGGCGGCGGTGAAGCTTGGTATTCAAGTCGGTCACGTGGAAGCGGGGCTTCGAAGTTACGACCGAACGATGCCGGAAGAGATCAATCGCGTTCTGACCGACCATGCGGCCGATATTTTATTTGCGCCCACTCAAAATGCGGCCCAGCTTTTACATGCCGAAGGTATTCCTAGCGAACGAATCGAGGTTACTGGTAATACGATCGTGGATGCAATAAACGATCATCGTGAGTTAGTCAATTCACGTTCGTATATTCTATCCACGCTAAAGCTAGAGCCTCGAGGTTATTTGCTTTTAACCCTGCATCGGCCAGCGAATGTTGACCGACGAGAAACGCTCGCTGAAATTATTATAGGAATCACGAACGTGGCACGAATAACTCAACTGCCGGTAGTCTTTCCGGCGCATCCTCGAACAGTTAAACAGCTTGAGCAATTCAAGCTCACGCTTCCGGTTTCATTTCGTCAAATTAAGCCAATCGGCTACCTAGATTTTCTAGGCTTAGAAGCAAATGCCGAGCTTATTCTCACGGACTCCGGCGGAATTCAAGAAGAAGCCTGTGTCCTGCGAGTGCCTTGCGTGACCATCCGAGAAAACACCGAACGTCCCGAAACTCTGGCAGTAGGCGCTAACGAATTGGCAGGTCTAACCTCAATCGGCATTCAAGCGGCGAGTGCCAAAATGCTTGCGCAAGCTCGAACTTGGCAAAATCCTTTTGGCGATGGTCGCGCGAGCGATCGAATTCTTCACAAATTATCCACAAGGTTTTCCACACTGCCTGCAACGGGCTTTGCTAGTGTTAAGGGTCATGGCGACCACAACTTCTAAAGCCGAAGTTTTAAGGCGAGCTTTGGCGCGGCAAGCGCCGGTGTTGGCGCTTGAAGCGCACGACGCTCCATCAGCTAAAATCGTTGAAGAAGCCGGTTTCGATGCCGTTTGGGCTTCAGGTTTGACGATTTCTATTACTCACGGCGTCCCCGATCTCGGTCTTTTAGATCGATCTGAAATGCTCACGACCGTGAAATGCATAAATGACGCCACAACCCTGCCGGTGATTGTTGATGTCGATGATGGTTATGGCGGCATTCGAAATGTGATTCAACTTGTTAAGGAATGCGAGGCGATCGGTGTTGCGGCAATTATTATTGAAGAAAAAGGGCGAACAACCAAGGCCAATTCCCTTGATCAAAATGCGCATCACTCTTTGGAAGAGATTGACGTTTTCTCGGCAAAACTTAGAGCCGCTAAGCAATATCAACGCTCGCCTCACTTTCTCGTGGTGGCCCGGATTGAGGCCTTGATCGCGGGTTTGTCCGTTGAAGAAGCGCTAAAGCGCGCCAATACCTATACAGATGCGGGTGCAGATGCGATCGTGATTCACTGGAACAAAAAAGATCCCAGTTTAGTTTACAATTTTATCGATCAGTTTAAGGATCGGGTGCCGGTAATTGTCATCCCAACGAGTTATAGCCAGATTCCTGCCTCGGAACTTGCCAGTCGCGGCGTTAAGCTAGTGATCTATGCCAACCATCTAAGACGGGCCTCAATCACAACGATGCGCGCGATTGCTGCCCGGATTCGAAATGATGAGCGCACCTCTGAAGTGGAGGCTGAAATCGCTTCGGTGAAAGATCTTTGGAATATGGTTGGCACACACGAGGTCATGGCCTACGAAGAACGCTTACTGCGAGAAAGCAAGGCGCCGATCAATGCTCTTATTCTCGCGGCCGGAGAGACTAAGGAGCTTGGGCGAATCACCGACTT
This sequence comes from Candidatus Berkelbacteria bacterium, assembly GCA_016187225.1. Classification (NCBI taxonomy): domain Bacteria; phylum Candidatus Berkelbacteria; species Candidatus Berkelbacteria bacterium. The sequence goes on from JACPKC010000002.1 coordinate 22,274, forward strand.
GCCGGTCGCGCTCATGCAGATCAATAAGAAGAGTTTCCTTGAGTGGCAGGCACATGCATATCGGGCGGTTGGCGTTGAGGCGGTTGGCGTCGTGACCGGTTGGCGAGCCGAGAAAATCACTCTGCCCGGGTTTACCTATATTAAGAATCCTGACTATGCCAAAACAGGAATCTATCATACCCTTCAAAAGGCAAAAAAATTTTTGACCGCCGAGACCCTAGTGTCTTATGGCGATATTTATTTTTCGGATGATCCAGTGCGTCGCATTCTCGTTGAACTTGAGAATGGGCAAGCTGATATCGTCATCGCCGTCGACCCGAATATAAAATATGGTCTTGTCTCTAATGACAAAGAGCTGGTTATGACCGAGGAAGAAACCTCGTCATTGGGAAGTCGGATGGCGCATCTATCGGAAAAACCGCGTGTCCTCAAGGTGAGCAAGAAGCTAGTTGGCAACGCGATCGCGGGCGAGTTTATCGGTTTGGCTGGTTTTTCCAAATCAGCAATAACCGCCTTATTACTTTTGCCTGAATCTCAACCTGAAACAGACTGGCGCCAGGCGGATTTATGTGACGCGCTTAATACCTTGATTGCTCAAGGAATTCAAATTCGGGCAATTCCAGCGCCGTTCTGGTATGAAATTGATAAAACCGCTGACGTGCTTAATCTTTTAAGCACCAGTATGGTTTAGTTAGCAAGGAGGGTGTGTGGCAGTCGAACCAGTTAAATTTTGGCAAGCGCTTGAAAAAGAGAATCTCGGTCCAATTTTTCAAGTTCCATGCTCGATATTCAAAAATTTTCTGAACTTTTGTTATGACACCGACAAGGAAGTCTACAATCCGGTTCATGAAGGCATTGCCCTAGTTCAAGCTTCGGGCGCTTATCTTGCTACCGGTAAATTGCCGATCGTGATGCTTCAAAATTCCGGTTTTGGCAATCTTTTGAATCCCCTCACCTCATTGAATCAGGTTTATGACATCCCTGCTTTGCTGATGATGAGTTGGCGCGGAGCGGATGGTCGAGGCACTGATGCGCCGGAACATGATGAAATGGGAACCATGTTCTTAAAAATTCTTAAGGCGGCGAATGTTGCCTCTGAAATACTTGATGAGAGACATTTCGGCGAGCAAATTTATAAGTCGAGCCAACTCGCTCAAAGCCAACGTCGCCCGACCGCGTTAATTCTTAAAAAAGATTTTTTTGCGCCCTACCAAGCACGCCAATCACACATCTCTCCAGCGCAAGAATTCACACGGCATCACGTGATCTCGGTGATAAAAAATTGGTTTGGCGAGCGAGCGATTTACCTTTCTTCGACTGGCTTCCCAAGCCGAGATTCGTTTAACGTTCGCGATACGCCCGATTTTTACATCATGGGTTCAATGGGCTATACGGGCGCACTCGGCTTACATATTGCAAAATCAAACGACCGTCCAGTTGTGCTCTTCGAAGGCGATGGCAGTGTTTTAATGCATATCGGCGCACTCGCTTCAATTGCGGCGCTTAAGCCAAAAAATCTGATCCATTTTGTTTTAGATAACGAAGCTTATGATTCAACCGGTTTCCAGCCATCGCTAAGCAAAGGCATCGATTTGTGTAAAATTGCGGAAGGTTTCGGCTACACGTATACATTGAACGTTCGTGAAGAAAATGATTTAAGGACTCTTCTCGCAACCGTGGAATCAATTAAAGGACCGATCTTGATCCGCGTCAAGGTGGGGCAGGTTCATACAAAGACTGGCCAACGCGTTTCGGATAAGTATTCTCCAGTTCAGATTACAGATCGTTTTATGGAGAATTTGCGATCTGGCTATCTTGGCATTCAAGAGTCAGGCAATCAAGCGCGTGACGTGGTTGAGGTTAATGTCTAATGCCCTGGTCGTACCATCTGCCTACACAGATCACGTTCGGTGAAGGCGTATTTCGCGATATTGATCGGTGGTGGTTAGCTAAACTGGGGCGGCGTGTCGGCTTGATCACGAGTCCATCTCAACAAGCGCGGGCGGTTGAACTTAAGGTTTGTGCGCGTTGGGATAAGATTACTTCCAACCCATCGGTTGCGACGCTTCAATCTTTGATTAAATGGGTTAAGTCAGAATCCCTCACCGGCCTAGTTGCTCTTGGCGGCGGCAGTGTGATCGACAGCGCCAAGGTTGCTTCAGTCCTGGCTTGCCAAGACATCTCACTTGTTGAAGCGCTCACCCGAAAAACTCAATTAGTCGCTCGACACTTGCCACTTATTGCTTGCCCGACCACTGCCGGCACAGGCGCAGAGGTTACGAAATGGGCAACGGTTTGGGGCGACGATCTTCGCAAGTATTCATTTGAGCATGAACTTGCTTATCCACTTCAGGCGGTCATCGACCCAGAGCTGACTTATTCATTGCCCCGTCAAATTACGGCCTCAACCGGCTTGGATGCATTTGCGCAAGCGATCGAAGCCTATTGGTCGCGTAATACTCAACCGCTCTCGCAAACCTTGGCGCTTCGTGCGATCGAGCTGATTTACGCCACTTTGCCAAAAGCAGTCGATCAGCCAAAAGATGGCACAGCGCGTCACGACATGGCGCTTGGCTCGCTCTTGGCCGGACTCGCCTTTACCGGCACGCGCACAACGGCCTGCCACGCCATTTCTTATCCAATGACCGCTCATTTCGGTGTGCCGCATGGCTTTGCCGTTGCTCTCACTCTTCCAAACATGCTCCGTTTCAACGCCGAATCCTTCGTCAATTTTTCTACGTTCGTGAAGGCACTAGATGCAGATTCGATCGAAGCGGCCGCGAAACGCATTGAGCAGTTGATGCAAGTAGTAGGCGCGCCAACTACTTTAGCCGCCGCCAAGGTGCCTAAAACAGGCTTGCAAACTATTCTTGATGAGGGCTTTCATCCCGACCGCGTTATTCACAATCCTCGCGAACTTGACAGACAGTCGTTATCCGAGATGCTAACTAAAATTGCAAACTAGGAGGTTGGATGCAGGCTTTAATCGTTGCGGCGGGCCGTTCGTCTAGACTCTATCCGTTGACTCTCAAGACTCCGAAAACCCTGCTGTCGGTTGGCGAAGCGAGTTTAATTGAACGGTCGGTTCAAGCGTTGACTGCGGTTGGCGTTGATCGGTTAGTGGTGATAACGGGCTTTGAAGCCGAGCAGATTGAATCAGCCTTGGGCGATCGGGCGAGCTACGTTCGAAACGAAAACTTTGCCACAACCAATAATTTGGCAAGCTTACTGATTGGATCGCAAGCGCTTGATCTGTCAGAACCCTGGCTCTACCTTCATGCCGATTTAATTTATCATCCGCGCTTACTTGAAAATACATTAAAAGCGCCGGGTGAAGTGGTTTTCTTAGTTGACCAACAGTCAATCGGCGAAGAAGAAATGAAAGTTCGGATCAAGGATGGGCGAATTATTGAAGCCAACAAGGCGATTCCGCTTAAGGAAGCCGCTGGTGAATGGACGGGAATTATCAAGTTTAATCCAGAGGGTGCGGCATGGTATCTGCCAGCGGTCGAGAAAGCAGTCGCGACTGATCCAACCAAATATGACTGCGTGGTCGTTCGTGATCTTGCCGCCGCCGGATATACAATTAGCGTTGCCTCGACTGAAGGCTTACCGTGGCGCGAGGTTGATTTTCCAGAAGATCTTGCCGCCGCCCGGGAGATCGCCAAGGAGATTCCATGGCCAGTTCCATCCCTTCAGTTCGCGAATTGATTCCAATTATTCAAAAACGAAACTACGAGACCGCGACTACTTTTCAACTTGTTCATTTTCGTATTTCTCCTTACCTAACTCGCATCCTTTTGATGTTGAACATCTCTGCTAATGCGACGACTCTAATCGCGCTCTTAATTGGTCTTATGTCGGTGTTTGCGCTTGTGCGACTGGTCAATAGCCCGCATCTTGTTTTAATTAGCGCACTGCTTTTTCAACTTCATTACCTGTTTGATTGCTCCGATGGTGAAATTGCTCGATTTCGCAAAACCCAAAGCCCGGCTGGCAAGTACGCCGACCTATTTTTGCACCTTTTTGTTTACCCGATTTTTTTCCTTTCGATGGGTTGGGGGGCAACGAATGCGACTGGGAATCCATATTTTTTGCTTCTAGGCGGGATCAGCGCGGTTGGAGCGCTCTGGTACGACCACCTCTGGTTCGATTCTGGGCCGGATCCGGCATCCTTGACTCCAGTCAAAATGCCAAGCGTGACAATCGCAAAAAGAAAGTCAGCCCTAACTTTATTCATTGAACGGTCGTCGATTGTATGGAGCTTTCCCCTAATTGCTAATGTGTTTGGTCTTGTTGGAGTTTTGGTAAGTGCGTTAGGTAGCCTTGAACCGCTCTTTTGGTTTCTTTGGTTCTACGGCATTTCGTATCCGCTCTTCAGTGTTTTTACTGCTTGGCGCGTTCATCGCAATCTCGTAAAAACTTATGCTAAGCGCTCATAGCCGCACCAGTATATCTGGTTAGCATGCGCCCGATCATGCCTCAAGCACCTGGGAGTTTACATGGCTCGCGAGCGGAAACAGAAAAAACCCATTCTTGTAATTCTTGAGGACCCGACTTGTCTCGATCGCATCCACAATGCAATTCATCCTCATGAACAAGACCAGATACTCTATTTGCCTCTGAATGATTCAAGTTATCGAGCGCTTCAGTCGGCCAATTTGCCAAGTGTCGATCTTACCTCGCTTCAATGGAAGTCGTTTATTGGCATGGATGATGAGGCTAGAAAACTTGCTCGTATTTCTATAAACAAAAATAAGAAGGTTTTGCACGGTCAAGAGATTACCCAAGTGCTTGAGTGGCCGCTAAGTTATCTCTTTGCGTATCTATTAAAAAGAATCTGGATAATCGATTGGGCAATTCGAAGTTACAAGCCAGGCCAGATTATTTTTTGTATTCCAAAAAACAAGTTCCAACTTTCAGATGATCTATCATTTTCAGAATCAAGTTTAATCGGAAGTCGTTTAGCGTTGCTTTTGGCGCGCCGGAGTTCTCTGCCGTACAAAATGATCCGGGTGCGACAAAAAATGGCCTTTGATTTCCTCCGACCTCTCCGTTTAATATACCGTTGGTGGCGCTCGCAACGCTTCCCAGAAATCCCGTTGAAGCGGTTTGATGTCTTGGTCGCTCCAGCCGTAAAAGAGGCATCCTTTTCAGCGTTCAAGGGCAAAAATATCAACAGACTGACAAGTTATGGCTTACCTCTCCCTCTTTTTTCGCATGAACAGTTTCAATTTCCGCCGCTTCGTTACAGAGGCATATCGCTTAATTCGATTTTGAATTCCACAGCTAAGCAGGTTGGTCGAACGTTGCGGAGTTATCGCGCGTTTTTCGAGCGTGTTTCGGCCGCTCTCGCTTTTGCTCATGCCGAATTTGTAATTGCGAGCGAAGACACCAGCGCTTTTGGAAAATCTCTTGTTCTTGCCGCTAAATCCCAAGGGATTCGTTCAGTGGTTAGCCAGCATGGGGTCACAGGTCACCCGATTGGTTTTATTCCACTCACGGCCGATAAGTTTATGGCGTGGGGGCAAATTTCGCGAGATTGGCTAATAAAACACGGAGTGCCAGCTAAACGAGTGAGTGTTACAGGGCATCCAGCGTTTCAGGCTCATCAGGTTGATAGAACTCGTCGAGCTATACATCGAACGAACGTGAATAAAATGTTGAAGTTAGCGAGCAGGGCAAAATTAGTTGTGCTCACCACGCAAGTGATTGAGGAACGATACTGTTTCCCTAATTATCATGTAAATTGGTGGGAAAATACGCCGTTTATTCAGGACGTAATCAACGCTGTGCTGGATATTGATTTAGCGGTTTTAGTGATCAAACCTCATCCCTCGGATGAAGGAATGGAAAAAATTATTGAAAGCTTAATCACTCGCGAACGAGTCAAGATTGTGCGGACGATACCGACGCCAGAATTACTCGAAGCCGCTGATGTGGTGGTTACAGCTTGGTCAACGACTGGTCTTGAAGCTCTCGCCGTTGGGACGCCGGTCGTGTGGCATAACCCAGCGCGTCGGCCTGACTATCTCGGCTATCGTCCGTACATGAAGCATATTGAGGCGAAGAATCCACTCGAACTCACTGCGCTTATCCGCCAGGCAATCAAATACCCGCTTCATTACCTCAAATCAGCTAAGACTGTAGAATATCTTAAGGATTACTTCAGCGTTCCACATCTCCATTAAACTGACAAATATTCGTTGCCATACCCGAGGCACTCTTCATCCAGCAACTCGAAGGACCTCAACCCTGGATGGGCCTGGGTTCGATTGCCTGGGTCGGGCCAGAGATTGAACCTTCAGGCGATGCCGAAGGCGAGGTCGGTCGGAGACGGTGGGTCTCGATCGGAGACTTGGAGGGTGAGCTCAAGGAGCATCCAGAGCATTTTATGGGGTTTCATTACCCCGTACTGCTTTGGGCGGTGAACCTATTGAGAAAACCCGTCGCCACATCGGCGACTAACCAATAGAATCATCCAAAGTGAGGCGTTTTTCACGACGCCTCTTTTCTTATTAGAGAGAACTCGGACGTGAGTTCGGAGGTCAAATCTGCCTACTCGTAGCAAATACTCTCATGCGAATCATTAGTCTCTGCCACAGTGTGTACCAGCACCAGTCCCACATCGTCTGAAGAACGAAGTGCCGCCACAAGTTCCTCAAGGCGTACGTCAGGCGAATCTAGACAAGAGTTTTGCCGGTTATCCATATTCCGTCAGAATGTTGAAGTGAAAACATATCCCCAGTCTACATTGGAATACACTTGATACCATTGTGCTAGATTTAAACAAAAGAGGGGAAATATTTTTATGATGACTCGCGCAAGGCTTTTAAGTTTAGTAGGCGGGCTGGGTATATTGGGCCTCATGGGCGTGGGCATCGCTTTAAATAGATCAGAGGCTTCCTCAATCACAGAGAATTTTTTTGTTCAGCCCCAAGAAGGTGTCGAAGCGCTTACTGTGACTGCGACGTATGCTGATTACCTGTTAATCGAGGGTACAGAACTTACCTTCCAGTTTGATAGGGAGACGACGATCGTTAATCCCTCGGGGCAGAACATTGGCTCTGTGAAGTATACGACCGTGACTCACCGCTATCAGAAGCCAGGGAATTATTCCGTCAAGCTTATTGCGAAAATTCCCCTCGGAGACGGAAAGATTCTCACGAAAATAGTCCGAAAACGTGTCAAAGTAAGTAAGATCAAGCCCGGCCAATACTTTTCCATTGAACCCCCATCCGGTCTGGCCCCGCTCGGCATTAAGGCAGTGTACGCAGACTACTTCATGATTGAAGACACGAAGCTCGTCTTTGATTTTGGAGATGGCACGGTCAGTGAGGACAGCGGAAACTACAGCAACAACACAGGCTCGGTTAAATACACTACCGCTTTTCATCGCTACAACGAGCCAGGCAAGTACACGGTTGGTCTCACGGTGAAAACACCTATCGGCGGCGATGAATTTCGTGAAAAAACCGTGAAAAAAGTGGTAAGGGTACAGCAGGGCGACTTAGTGTTACCTGTGCCGACTATTCGTAAACTCTATATGACTGGTCAGGGAACATTGCCGCGAACAGAAATAACTATTGAGCCTCGTATTCGATTGTCTGGGCGCGAAGCGCGTGGAGTATACATTGAAGGGACATCGATCACCGAACAAACTAATTTCGACGTCTGTTTGACGAATGAAGCATTCTCTCTACGAGCGGAATGCGAACAACTCGGTGTTTTTGGCACATTTAACAATAACGGTGGGTTCGACTGGTTCCTGTGGTTTCCAGACACTCTTTTCACACAGAAAGGCAACTATGTCATCGAGGGGAGAGCACAGGGTTCAGTGCAAGCGTCAACACTTCTTGAAATTGTACGAGAATAGTACGAACTTTCTACTTACATAACGCAACAAAAGAGCATGCGTTCTCTTTTGTTGATGAATAGACCTGCAATTTTGTTTTAAAGAGCGCTCGCCAGGGCGCTCTTTACTTGTCTAATGCCGTGACGATACTTGGCAAGTTAAATACTCCTTGATAGCCTAACCGTGAGTTAGGAGGCGATGGTGACTTTGGCACAGAAAATTGTTGCTGTTATCTCGGCACGGATCGAGTCAAAGCGACTCGTGAAAAAAATATTCAAGAAATTGCTGGCAAGCCGCTTGTAACTTGGGCATTTGAAACAAGGCCGCGTCGCAATGTACTTACACGATTACTTTAGTACTGGCGCACGCTTCGGTTGAATCACGCCCGGTTTAGGCGTAAACTCCAGACGTTTCGTTGGGAACCACCGGCAAGTCGGTGAATTTAATAGATTGGAGGAAAATGCGATATGAACGTTATCGCATGTTCCAAAGACCCTGGAGGGTTCAATAATCTCCTCCCCGTGTTGACCCGCACTCTTCCCGGAGACCGGTTTTCTCCAGTTCCAGTTGGAGAACGGCAATCTGGCGGAGCATCCGCTCGTGGCGAGCGGATGTGTTATGAAAGCAACGAATCTCGCCGAGTTGATCAATCAAGTGGTCATGGCGCTTGATGGGGATCTCGGTTCGAGAATTCTTGCTTCCCAGGAGGGCTACTACCGACTTGATGGCATGAACGCGGAGCGGTTTTGCCATCTGCTCCGGGATTTGGGGCACTGCAGCTTACAGCGTAGCGACCCCTTTCTCGTGAGGTCAGGTCTGTTCGATTGCCAAACTTACAGTTCGGTAGGTTTATAACCTACCACATCGCGGGCCTTCGGGCCCGCTTCTACGTTTAGCCCACCTTGCATCAGTCATGACATGTGCTAGCATCAGGAAAATATCCAAGCAACAAAGGAGGGATTGCGTGTCATCTCCAAAGGTCAAACGTCCAAAAATCGTTGCTGTTATTCCGGCGCGGATTGGTTCGAAACGACTTCCTAAGAAGAATATCCAAGTGATTGGTGGTCTTCCGTTGGTTGCGTGGGCCATCAAAACCGCCCAGGCAACCAAGCTTATCGACGACGTCTACGTTTCAACAGAGAGTGATGAGGTGGCCACAATCGCTCGCCAATACGGCGCCAAGGTACTTGATCGGCCCGAGGAGCTGGCCGGTGATACGATCCGTATGCAGGACGTTGCACGCCAGGTTATGACCGAGCTCGCGGATATTGATGTCCTTGTCTTAGTTGGCGCGAATACGCCTGGCTTGCCACCTGAAACGCTCGACGCCGCAATCCAAAAGCTCCTCGACCACAGCCGCTGGGAAATTCGAAGTGTTGACAAAGACGGCCTTGAGCATTTCATGTTTTGGATTATGACTCGGCAAGCCTGTTTTTGGGATGGTCTCTCCGTCTATTTTGGTGTTCAAGAAACAGGTGTCGAGGAGATTCATACACCTGAAGACCTGGAACGTGTCCGCGCGATCCTTGAACAGAAAATTATTGCATGAGACTAAGTGTCATTGTGACCAATTATAATCTTGGCAGACAGCTTGGCCGATGTTTGCGGAGCTGTTTGGCGCAAGCTTTCCCCCGAGATGAATATGAAGTCATTGTGGTCGATGATTGCTCGACCGACTTCTCGCACAATATTCTCGAGGCCTTTGGGAATGAGATTAAGGTTATCAAGCTTGGTAAGAATGTGGGTGTTGCGGCAGCTTCAAACATCGGGATTCAGCGCTCGCTTGGTATGTATGTGATTCGAGTTGACGCCGACGACTATATTAACCAAAACTTATTTCTGTTTATGAGCGAGATTCTGACATATAACAAAGATATTGGCTTTGTTTACTGTGATCTGATGAAAGTAGCTGAAAACGAACAGCAACTTGGCAAAGTCGACCGAAGTGTCTTGGAAAATTTGTATCACCATGGCGCTGGAGTAATGTTTCGTAAATCTCATCTCGAAGAAGTTGGCCTTTACGATGAAAAATTTCGCAATGCCGAAGATTACGACCTCTTAAAGCGCCTCATGAAGAGCTACACAGGTTTTCACCTACCCTTGCCGTACTATCGGTACGTAAGGCACGCCAACAATATGACCAACGATCAAGTCGGTCGGCTTGAATGGAACAAATTAGTGGAGGAGAAACATGCGACGCATTAAGGTTGGGAAGCACTATATTTCAGACGCCGATTCGGTGTTTATTTTGCCCGAGGCGGGCGTGAATCATAATGGGTCACTCAAGCGAGCGAAGGATCTCATTCAAAAGGCGGCCGAGGCTGGCGCCCAGGGCATTAAGTTCCAAACTTATAAGGCGGAGACGCTTGTTACCAAGAGTGCTCCCCGCTTCTGGGACTGGGAAGGTGAACAAAAGAAGGAGGGGACGCAGTTTGATTCCTACAGCATTCTCGACAAACTGCCGTGGCACGCCTACAAGGATCTCTCGTCGTACGCAAACGAGCTTGGCATCGAGTTTATTTCGACGCCGTTCGATGAGAAAGCGGTCGATATGCTCGACGCGCTTGGCTCCCCGGCGTTCAAGATCGCTTCGTCTGATCTCACCTACTTACCGTTTTTGCGCTACGTCGCCAAAAAAGGCAAACCGATTTTTCTCTCAACTGGCGCGGCCACGCTCGGCGAGGTTGAGGAAGCGATCCGAACGATTGAAGCGGCTGGCAATCGCCAGATCGTGGTGATGCACTGTACACTTTGCTATCCGACCGAACCGAAGGATGCGAACTTGAGGATTATTCAAACACTTCGTCGCACGTTTGGCTACCCAGTTGGCCTCTCGGACCACACTATGGGTACGGCAATTCCGCCCGCCGCCGTTGCCCTTGGAGCCAGGTTGATCGAGAAACACTACACAGTTGATAAAACCCTCGGTCTCTCCGCCGATCACTGGCTCTCGATCGACCCGATCGAACTCAAGCAGATTGTCGAGCATGTCAAACAAGTTCAAATCGCTCTTGGCACCGATGAAAAGCGAGTTTTCCCTGCCGAAGAGCATACTTACCTATACGATAAGCGGAGCTTGGTGAGCACGCAGGCGATCAAAAAAGGTGAGGAAATTACGACTTCGATGCTGACTGGCAAGCGCCCGGGCACTGGCATCCCAACCAAGTTTTTTGATCTCATCGTTGGTAGCGCGGCGCAACTGGATATTCCCGAAGACACCACGTTGACTTGGGATATGGTAACCCAGCGCACTCCACTTGAGTTTGAAACGCTTCGTTCGCCAGCGGCTCGCATTCCTGAAATCGTTTAACGCTAGGCGAGAATCTATGGCTCGAACGCAACGCGTCCGGTGTAATCTGTGTGGCGCCGCTGTTGCTCGCTTGTGGTATCAAGCGGGTGAGTTTACATATGTAACTTGCCAAGTATGTAATTTGCACTACCTCAATCCTCAACCAACGCTCGAGATACTTGTTAATGAATACTACACGGACGACGCCTACTTTTCGTGGTATTACGATGGCGGCTACACTGCTCAAGAAGAAGCTATGCTTGCAAGTTATCGGCAGACTGTGCGCGAGATTGTTTATGAGGCTGGAATCCAAAAGGGTCAACTCCTAGATATTGGCTGTGGCAGTGGCTATCTCATGGTCGTTGCCCGTGAGCTGGGGTTTGAGGTGGAGGGCATCGAGCCCGGCAAATCGGTGGCCGAGCATGGTCACAAGAAGTTTGGTCTCAAAATCCACATTGCTCCGCTTGAAGAAGTGAAATTAGCGCCCGAGAGCTACGATTTGGTGGTGATCGAAAGCACGCTTGAACACATGCTCGACCCTTTCGATACCTTGAAGCGAATTGCCCGCATACTTCGTCCTGGTGGCGTGGTGTTTATAAAAGTGCCGAACGCAAATGTTACGCTTACTAGCCGAGCAGTTCGAGCTTCAGAGATTGAGGAAAATACGCCGTTCCACACTTACTACTTCACGCCCCAAACGCTTTCAATGTTGACTCGCAAAGTTGGTCTGTGGCCAATCTCGCTTAACACCGCTCTTCATTTTTCAGTCCCGTTCCGCCTAAGACAATGGTGGGAAGAGCAACGTGAACGTCGAATGAAGCGCGGTTATGTTGTTTCCCATTTGGAACGAAAATTAAATCCAAAGAGATTTGCGTCTTCTCCAGCAACCCTGCTCGATCGTTTTGTCGGCGCCATGATCGATATTGGAGCAGTGCGACTTGGGACTCCGCTCTGGCGGGCAATTGATAGAATACCCCTAGCGCAAAAGGGTCATACAATTAGCTTATGGGCCCGCAAGGAAGTTTTATGAGCGCCTTTGATCAGGCCATTCGTTACGTTAAATACCTTACTGGTTCTCTCTCGGGTCAACGCTTGTTTGGCCAGGAATATATTGATTATCGAATAAATCACGACTTAAAGCGCGCTGACCAGCAGAAGGTCTGGGAAGAATGGGGCAAGGCTAATTATTACCAGCAAAGGGCGGCCGACCCGCCGAGCGATCAGACGATCTTCAATGTGATTAAACGCGCTCGAGCCAAGCGTGTGCTGGAGGCCGGCGTTGGTTATGGCCGAAATTTGAAACATATTCATGCGACCATTAGCCCGGATATTCAACTCGCTGGCGTTGATTTTGCCGAAAGTATGCTCAAGCATGCCCGTCAATTTCTAGGTGATATTCCGACCGAATTGGTGCGAGGTGACATTACTGACCGACTCCCCTTCTCCGATCAAGTTTTTGACGTGGTTTTTACTTCGGGCACACTTCAGCACATTGGTCCAGATTCAATCGATCAGGTTTATCAGGAGTTATGCCGCCTAACTAAAAATTATTTGGTCCTAGTTGAAGCCGATCAGCCGGGTTATGGAAATGGAAAGCTGATTGCCGAACACTGGTTTAAGGATCATATCTATAGTTACCACCACGATGAGAATTTGAGAGCGTTAGGCTGGGTGATTGAATCGAATGCAAGGCCAAAAGGGAATCCAAATGCCCGGGTTGTAGTTGCGAAACGGTTCTTATGATTGTGGTCCTGAACCCGACTGGATCGAACTCCCGGATTGAGTTTGGATCCTCTGATCCTCGAATGTACCGCACGTTGCCCGGGAACTTTTTGGCGCTCCATGAGCTCCTGATCGCCCGAACAATTCCGCATACTGTTCTTCCTTCCCGAATTCTTACCGATGTATCGCCCGACAAATTTCCAGGCGCTTGGCTCGTTGTGCCGATTGGAAAGTACTCGTTTCATGAGAGGCGGGCGCTCCACGGCCTCTTGAATCGTCTTTCAGGTGTAATTATGGTTGATCCTCGTCTGCAAAAAGAATTTCCTCCGGGGCCGCGCATCCTTCATCTCAAAGAAGATCTTGGGCAGTCACTTTTTCGTCGCTATGCAGTCAAGACACAGAAACCAAAACGATTTTCTCGCAAAACAGTGCATTTTGGCTACACGTTCGATCCTGATGAGCATGGTCATGCCGCACCTGATCAGGAACCGGAGCAATTTCGGTTACTGGCGGAATTTTTTGCCTCGACCGGCTATCCATTAGTTGTGGCCGGTGTCTCGCCCGCTGTAAAATCTTGGTCAATTGGCCACGACACCGAGGATCAGAAATGCTTGCGTTCGGGTAAAAAGATTGTCGAGTTCAACCAGTCTTATGGCGTCCGGTCTACTTTTTATCTTCGCCAGTTCATGGGCTTGGGTGATTTTACCGATCACCATTTTTATAAAATTCAAAAACCGTACACGCCACAAGAAGCGTTTCGTGCCCTTAGTCGTCAGGGCACGGAGTTTGGTTATCACGGTGAAAGCGCCACTTGGATTGCTCTTCGTGCTGGCGGATTGCCGGCCGTTGAGAGTCACGGTATCGCCTTGTCCTATCTCCGGCGTGAGTTGTCTGAAGAGCAGATTCAAGTTGGTTCAACACACATGGGTAACCACGGCGAGGTTTATCCGCAAGACTTTCGCGCGTTGGCACAAAACCGAATTACTCTCTGGCGGAACTCATTCCGTTTCAATGGTCTGACACCGATGCGACCTTATTTACTCTACGATCGTGAGGGGAATACTCTATCTGGAATCTGGGGGCAGATGGATGATGTGATCGACGATTTAGCCAATCTCACTCTGGAGAGGCCGAACCATCTTGGCCACCCGCCGCAACTCAACCAAAAAAGGTTGGAACGAGCGATCGAGACTCTTAAATCAGCTCCCGACGGCCACCTCTTCTTTCATTCTCACCCGCATAATTTTGACGACGTTGCAGGCACGCCCAAGAATTATGCGGCAGTTTACCAAGCGCTGAAGCAGGCCGAGTTTAGTAATATTACCAGTAACGAACTTGTTGGGTATTGGCAAAAACGGAGCCAGGTTGTGTTGCAACCTGTGGCGATGGGGTCTGGGGCGCGAGTAAGAGTGCGAAACAGTTTTTCTGGGCTTGTCTTGGCGTGCTACGCTCAAGCGGCGCTCGAGGACGAGACCGGTACGGCGCTTCGCACTCGCATCCTCTACCGTACTCATCCTACGATCGTTCAAGTAATATGACACTCGCGCAAAAATTTCTCACAAGTGTTTCCTGGAATTTTGTCGGTAAAATCGCGGGTCTGATTTTAGGCACGCTAAGTTCCATTGTAGTCGCCCGTCTCTTGGGCCCAGTGGCTTATGGTGAGTTAACCGTTCTCTTGGCTGTGATCGGTACTATCCCCGTCTTTCTTTATTTCGGTTTCGAAGAGTTGCTCACGATTGTGGTGCCAACGCTCGTGGCCAAACGTGAAAAAATGGCCATCCGTCAGCTAATTTGGTCGGCGTTGATTGGTCGAGTCGGGATCATTCTGCTCCTCGCGGTCGTTGTTCTCATTTTCGACAATCAACTCATGACCTTGTTTGGTCACCCCGAATTTACTCAGTACACGCCGTATATTATATTGTCGCTCATCGTGAGCGCGATCACTTCTCTTCTGATGGGTGTGGCGCGGTCTTTTTTTGCCTATCGGACGATTACGATTACTGAAACACTGGCGCAAGTTAGTCAACTGATTTTAGTTATCGTGTTGCTCCCAGCCGGTTACGGAGTGGTTGGGGTTCTGATCGCCATGCTGATCGGCCAGGCCGGGGCGGCCATTATCCTCGGTGTGAACACTAATGTTTTTCGTTCCGGTCTGGTTCGGCGGCCATCATTTCCTAGGAAGCATGTTCGGCTCGCGCTCGCGCTTTGGCTCGTTGGACTGATTGGCTACGTGCTTGGCAAGCAACTTGATGTAATTATGTTAGGCGCCTTGCGCGTGCCACTTGAAGAGATCGGTTTTTACGGTCTGGCGTTTGGATTCGCCGAGATGCTTTACGTGTTTTCGCTTGGGTTTGGAGCGATCGCCCAAAGCGCTTTCTCGGATATTTTTGGTCGATCTGGCGCGCCTGGACTTCACGTCGTCTGGCCAGTCGTGGCCAAAGTTGAGCAACTTCTGATTGTGCCGATTTATATCTTCGCAGTCATTTGGGCGCCAGTAATTTTAGAAGGACTTTACGGCCAGGCTTTCTTGGCGGCCGTGCCAATTTTCCGACTATTGGCGACACTGCGAATCGTTTATGTGGCCACCAGCGCAAGCTATGCCTCGCCCGTTTTTTACTTATTCGGGCGCAAGAAATTGGCTGTTTCACTGCGTTTCTTGGCAGGTGCGGGAAACTTTGTTGGTAACTTAATTCTTATTCCTTTTCTTGGAGTCTTTGGCGCGGTTTGGGCAACAGGTTTATCAACGGCAGTGATTGGAGTGGTCGAGGTCGCGGTCGTCTATCGTCTTCTGCGCGCTCTGCCACCGATTGGATTCTTTCTGAAATTAGTTTTGATGTTCGGTCTGTCCGGCGCCTTAACGCTTCTCTTGCCTCTCACGGGCATTTCCGCTCTTCTTATTGCCCTGTTGATATATATCGCCTTGGCCATCTGGCTTGCCACTTGGTTGAAGTTATTCACTCAAGAAGAAGCGGCGATGGTTGAAGCGGCCTCGGCCGAATTTGGGCGGCTCGTCCGAGGCTTTACACATGCAGGTAAATAGTGAAGGGTAAAGAGAGAGTTGTTAGTCACGGAAACAAAAGGAGTTAATAATGCCATCAGTTGCATTAATTATTCTCAATTGGAATGGGTATCACGATACGGCGCCATGCTTTGAGTCGCTCCGCAAAAGCCGAGGCGTCAATTTTGAGATTTATCTTGTTGATAATGGTTCAGCCAACAAAGAAGCGGCGCGGCTTGAAAAGGAATTCTGCGATCTGCCCTTGCGCGTGATTGCACTGCCGGAAAATCTTGGCTTTGCCGCCGGTAATAATCGTGGCCTTGAAATTGCGCTTAAAGCGAAGGCGAAGTACTTTTTACTTCTTAACAACGATACGATTATCCCTACGGATTTCCTCAAAAAAATGGTGACTGCGATGGAAGCCGACCCAACCCTTGGCGTTTTGGGCGCGGTCAACCTTTACGAAGCTGATCGAAAGCGGATTTGGTATACCGGCGGGTATCTTAATCGGTCGACGGCGGATTTTACCGACCCTCGGCACAACACTACTTATATACCCAGTGATCGAATTGAGCCAACAGACGACGTGGCGGGTTCGTCTCTCATGATTACCCGCACGGCCCTGGAACAAGTTGGCCTCCTTGACGAACGATTTTTTAATAACTTTGAGGAGAGCGATCTTTGTTTGCGAGTTCGGGATGCGGGTTACCGAATTGCCTGCCATATGGGCGCTTTTATCTACCATAAAGTTTCGGCCGCGACCGGTAGCACAGGGCCCGCGAAAATCGATATCAATGAGTATTTCTTTCATCGCAACAAAGTGCTTTTTTTGCGTAAGCATTGGTCGTTTTTTGCCGGCGCGCCAGTTTTGGCTTGGCATTCGATCATGAGTTTGCGTCGGTATCGCTACGCTCGTTCTCGTGGCAACCGAGCCGCCCCGCTTATTCTTTGGGGTTTGCGGGATGGTTTTAAGCAGAACTACTGGAAGGGTAGCCTCCCTGCGATTATCGAATGGCGCAAATCTTTTCCTCAACAACCGGTGAAGGCATAAAAAAACCACCCAGTTTAGCCTGGGTGGTCACTGGTCAGGCCAGTATCAATTTCCCCTTCCCCCCACTCGCAAGCCAGCCGAGGAAGCGACAGGTCGCAAGGCAGGAGCGACCATCCTTGAGCAGGAGCGCCTCCTGCCAAGGAATAAACCGACTGCCGAGAATCTTCTCGGCCATCCCCTTGCTGGCCGCTCGATACAAACCAGAGCGGAGCCGGAGTCGACCCTCTCGCTCTTCGAGCTCCTGCTCGAGCATCTCGAGGGCGAAGTAGTGGGTGCCCTCATCGTCCCCGCCCGCTTCCAGGATGGTCGGTTGCGGGTTGCCTGGCCCGCCCGGCAGTTTTTTGATCCGCTCCTCGAGACGAGGGAGATCAGCCAACTCTTCGGCGACCTCTTCGGTCGCCGCTTCGAAGTGAGTCTTGCCGGGATCTAAGAACCCTTGCGGGTATTCCCCGATCGCCTTTCCCAGCGTTGCCCTGGGCTGGTCGACAACGCCAAGATAGAGTTGATCGCTATACCAGGCGTACGGGACAGTGACCGCCCCGCCTCCGCCCGGTTCGCGCCAGCGGAGCGTGTCGTAACCACCTGGGTCCCAGCCATAGGTAACCTGGATTTTCATCCTGTCGTTTATTAGGCGTGCCGAACGCACTGGGTTGGCGTACGACTCATCATTGATTTCGAGGCGCCAACCGCGTTTTCCCTGCATCTCTAACGGAATTTCCGCCAGAGTCTGACTGATCAATGCTTCTTGCATGACGCATCGATCCCCCTTCTTGTATTTATTCAGGCTATAAAGCCTAACCTGATTCTAGGGGGGGGTGACTATTTGTCAACGACAAAAATGACTTTATCAAGGTAATCCACTTTTTCGGCTTGCCAAGTTGGTTAGCATAAGCTAACGTCCAGAACAAAGCTTAAAGATCAAAAGGAGGCGTATGAGCTCGACGGCAACAGCTGAAAAAGTCAGTCTGATAACTCACCAATCAGGGGCAATTGATGATGTTAAGGTCGTTGACCTGACGATGCATCTTGATGACCGTGGTTATTTGTACGAGATTATCCATCGCACCGATCCGTACATTGCGAAGTTCGGCCAGGTATATCTAGTTGGTAATATGACTCGCGGCACGATCCGTGCCTTTCATAAGCATGAAAAACTGTGGGACTACTTTTGTATCGTCCATGGTTCAGCCAAGTTCGCGTTGGTCGACGATCGCCCGGATTCATCGACCTATGGCAATATCCGAACGATTGTTTTGAACTCAAAAAAGCCCCAGATGATCGTTGTGCCCCCCGGCGTGCATCACGGTTGGATGGGGCTTGAAGACGACACGATTTTGGTTTCAGTTGGAAGCGAAGTCTATAATAAAGATAATCCAGACGAAGAACGAGTCCCGTTCGACTCGTTTGGTTATGATTGGTCGGTAAAGTTTAAGTAATACCGAGGAGGGAACATGATCCTGGTCACAGGTGGAGCTGGCTACATTGGCGCAGTCGTTGTCCACCAACTCTTAGAGCGAGGCGAGGCAGTTCGGATTTTTGACAAACTTTTCTTTACCGAGGCGCCGCTCAAAGGGGTGCGTGACAAGATTGAGCTCGTCCAGGGCGATATTCGAACGATTGACCCCTCTGTTCTTGAAGGAGTAACCGCGATTATTCATGCCGCCGGACTTTCCAACGACCCGACGGCAGAATACAACCCGCAGGCGAACCACGAAATGAACACGGTCGCGACCGAACGTCTGGCCAAACTCGCTAAAAGCATGGGCATTAAGCGATTCATCTTTGCCTCGTCATGTTCGATTTACGACAAAGGTTTTAATGCCGAGGATATTCTGCAAGATGAAACGGCTGTGCTCAAACCTCGCGCCGCCTACTCGGTCTCGAAGTACCAGGCCGAGCAGATTCTTCTTAAAATGGCTGACGAGCATTTTAAACCAGTTATTTTTCGCCAAGGGACAGTCTATGGCTATAGCCCTCGGATGCGCTACGACCTGGTGGTCAATACATTCGTTAGAGACGCGCTGACCAAAGGTCGACTGACGGTTAACGCCGGTGGCGAAATGTGGCGGCCACTGATCGACGTCACCGACATTGGGCTTGCCTATCTAACCGCGCTAACAGTGCCAGTCGATAAAATCGGTGGGCAGATTTTCAATTTGAGTTACAAGAACTATCGCGTTCTTGAGCTTGCCCATTGGGTCCGTGAAGCGCTCAAAGACGAGGCCCATATTGATATCGACGTGGACTACACCAACTACAACACCCGTTCCTACCGAGTTTCCACGACGAAGACCGAGCGACTCCTCGGTTTCCGGCCCAAGGTTTCCGTTAAAGACTCGGTGCTCTACATGATTGAAAAAATCCGTGAAGAAAAAAAGACTGACTTTGAAAACCCGATTTACTACAACATCAAGTGGATGACATTCCTCGATGAAACTGAACGATTGCTCAAAAAAATCGGCAGTGTCTATGACTTACCCGAGGCAGACAAGGCTACTCTTGGCGCAAAACTAGCAATTAAAGAGCCAGTCACCAAATGAAGGCTCGCCCGACCATGATTATAGGAGCGAACGGCGCGCTTGGCTCCGATTTAGTACTTGCCTATGGCAACGAAGCTTTAGCCGTGACGCATGCCGAGTTAGAAGTTGGTGATGAATCGAGGGTGCAAGCCTATCTTAAAAAAGCGAATCCCCAAGCGGTAATTAATACCGCGGCTTATCACCAACTAGATGAGTGTGAACGCAACCCCGCTCAAGCTTTCGCCGTCAATGCGCTTGGCGCTTTATATGGAGCGCGCGCGTGCGCTGAAATTGGCGCCAAGTTTCTTTATGTGAGCACTGATTATGTCTTCGATGGCGCTAAGCAAAAACCTTATCTTGAAACTGACAAACCGAATCCAGAGAGTGTTTATGCCGTGAGCAAATTAGCCGGCGAACAATTTGCCCTTCATTACAACGACAAAGCTTATGTCGTCCGCACTTGCGGTCTCTATGGTGCCACGCCTTCGCGTGTTAAAGGCACAAATTTTGTTTTGACGATGCTCAAATTGGCTCGTGAAAAGGGAATGGTCTCGGTAGTGGACGACCAGTTTATAACGCCAACCTCCACCCGCGACCTGGCAAATCAAATTAAGCGCATCCTTGAGGATGGCCAACCGGGTCTCTACCACGCAACCTCGGCCGGGAGTTGTAGCTGGTACGAGTTTGCCGAAGCTATTTTTGTCGAGGCGTCAATGTCAATTGAGTTGAGGCGTAACCAAACTGATCTAGCCACTCTCGCTGTCAAGCGTCCCACCTATTCTGTTTTAGAAAATCAGGCCCTTAAAGATCAGAGGATCGATATCATGCGTTCCTGGCGAGACGCGCTCAAAGACTATCTGCGCGATTTACTAGCCTCGCAATCTCCCCATGCCCCATCCGAAGCTCTCGCGGCTTGAAGCCTACGTCGCTGGCCGTTTCGATGATCTAGCAGGTAATGCGGAGATGTTTCCGGAAGATCTCGCGCTAGATGATTGGCAGTGGCTGGCAGTTGTTAAAGTACTCGCTCCAATCAGCGGTCAGACTGTGCTCGATGCCGGTTGCGCTAAGGGGAAGTTCGTCGCTCGCCTTGAGGCGGAAGGAGCGAAAGCGATAGGAATCGACTTGAGTCCGGCTCTGCTTGCGGCGGCGCGAGCGCGCGGATTGAGGGCTAGATTTCTTGAAGGATCAGTCACCGCCTTGCCCTTTGAAGATGAGTCGTTTGACGCGGTGATTTGCATTGAGGTTTTAGAACATGTGCCGGAACTTGAGCGCGCGCTCAAAGAATTAGGTCGCGTCTTGCGGCCTGGCGGCAGTTTGGTGGTGATCGACAAAAATAGGGCTGGGCTTCACCCCGAGTGGCCGTATCCAGCCGCCCTTTATAAATGGTGGGGAGAACGCAGAGGGCGCTGGATGTACTCACTTGACGCGCCGATTCAAGAGACATGGTTTACCGCAAGTGGATTGAAAGATATGCTTGCAAAACAAGTTGGCCCAACCGAAGTTTCGTTTCCTCGCCGTTTTACTCGGACCTTGACCGCTCGACTAACTCGCCTGTTACCTCTTTTGTCGTATGATCTTTTGTGGCATTCACAAAAACGAGTAAAGAATACATCTATTAAAGAATAACAGACTTATGAATTGCCAAAAGATCACGAAGTGGCTACTCGATTGCCAGTTGACGGACGGCCATTACGCTGGGGGATTACTTGAAGGCGAAGACGTGCGCACCGGCAACTACGAGTTCGTTTATTTTGAAACGACCGGGTATCTCCTCACTTATTTAGTGAATGAATACCAGGCAACCCGTGAGGAGATTTTTTTACATCGGGCCAAGCAGGCCGTTCAATTTTTGACCGCAAATCTTACCCGTTGGGGACTCCCCTACACCCTTGATCCAAAGAGTAGCAAGCTAGATCGCCGAGTATTCACCTTTGATAACGCAATTATTATTAGTGGACTCTTGGATCTTTTCACTGTTACCAAACTAACACGTTATCGGGCATTGGCTCTATTGATTTCCAGGCCGTTGATTAAATCGATGATTCGCACTGATGGGACTGTGCGGGCGTATCGTGATCTTCAGACAGGGCGAGTGACGCATTCGGGCACTGATTTTGCCACCGACGAGAGCTGTATTCATATTAAGGATTCGATCGCGCTCTTAAAGCTTGCACGGGCCACTGGTCGAGGCAAATATCGTACACTGGCTGAACGGCTATTGGCGACCGCGCCCAGCTTTCAACGGCCAGACGGCAGTTTTCTGGTGCATAAGAACGGTAGTTTTGTTTTTTCCCATGCTCACTGCTACGCCACCGAAGGTTGTCTGTATGGTTACTTATCAACTGGGAGCAAAGAGTATCTCAAATGGGCGTGTGCCGCTGGCGATTACTTGAGTAGCGCTCAAGCCTGGACGGGGGGCATCTACCAATATGAACGATCTGGTCAAACAGCGGCTGATGCTACATCTCAAGCGATCAGAATTTGGCGCTCGCTCGATTTAATCACCGGACGTCCCGCGTACGGAGCCAATATTAAGCGAGCATTGGCTTATCTTGATCGAATGCAAGCCGCTCAGGGTGGGCTTCGCTATACTCAAGGTCGCTTTTTGGGTCGCTCTCCTATCCTTTACACCTGGGTGTCGATGTTTGCCCGCTCCGCTCAATGCTTGACAGGATCTCCCGCGCCGCTCATCAATGAGATCTACTAATGGGCTCGTCTTGTAATTC
Organism: Candidatus Berkelbacteria bacterium; assembly: GCA_016187225.1. Classification (NCBI taxonomy): domain Bacteria; phylum Candidatus Berkelbacteria; species Candidatus Berkelbacteria bacterium. The sequence continues at coordinate 44,434 of JACPKC010000002.1, forward strand.
TCTGCAATGCATCCTCATGATTCCGCACGGAACCGATCCGTTTGTCGTTGTTCGGGGCGATGTGCTGGCTGACGCCTTGGGTCGGAAGCAGGGTGTCACGGCCTATACGCTCAAAATCAACTCTGGTCAACCCAAGACGCTCGGCGAGAAGGTCAAGTTTTTTTTTAGTAATCTGGCACGGCCGATTTCAGTCGTGCAAAACGACCTCAAAGATTACGATGTTATTGTTCCCTATCTCTTTTTACCCGTTGCGCCGTGGTCGATTTGGCTGATCCGGTTTTTCGCCCGCTGGCAAGTAAGCCGCGTGATTCAGCTTATTCAGCCAAAGTTCGTAATAAATGCGTCTTACTTTTCGTTTTCGGTTACTCCAAGCCGTTACTATCGCCTAATCTACGACCTGGTGGATGATTTCGACGGCTCACCGCGTGAAGGTTGGTTCGATCGATCAGTTCGTCAATTTGTGGGGCGCGAACTTAAGTCGGCTGATGAGATTTGGACGATCTCACTCGGCCTCATGTCTAAACTTAAGCAGGTTGGCTACCAAACGATTCGCTATGTGCCGAATGGCACCACGGTTGATAAATTTCGCACAGTTTCTGATACAAAAATTTCGGCCCTTCGGCGCAAACTTGGAGTCACAAATAAAACTGTGATTGGATACATCGGCAACCATGCTTCTTGGTCTGGGATCGATTTTGTTCTTGATCTCGCCCGAAAGGTGCCTAAAAATTGGATTTTTCTCGTTGTCGGTGGTGGATCAGAAGTCGACAAGCACAAAGCGACTGCGCCAAAGAACATGAAATTTATAGGGCCAGTTTTACCTAGCGAAGTCGCAACCTATTTCCGGTTGACTGACATTGGCATTCTGCCATTTATTCGGATGCCGTTTACGGATAATGCGCTTCCAATCAAAGTGATCGAATATGGCGCGGCCCGCAAGCTCTTAATCGCCGAACGTCTAACCGAGTTGCAACGTTTAAGATTTCCTCACGTTGTATTTCCTAAACGCCGGTCGGTTGCCGCCTGGTTAGCCGCCTTGAAAACTACTCGCCGCACGCGGTGGCAGGCAGGCTGGGATCAAACAATTGAGGCCTTTGACTGGAACGAAATTGCCAAAAAGATCCCGCTTGATTATTAGTAAACACATCTAATGCTTGGGTTTCCAAATCTCAATGACAGTCAGATGCCCGAATAAAGAGCGCGCCAGGTGGTGTTTAAGCGTATTGCGCCCAAACAGGTTCATGAGTCGCTTGCCGAGCGGTAGGAACCACCAGCCGACAACTGGGTTGTATGACCAAACTTTAGCCTGTGGGATTTGGGCGATTTGAACGAGGCGCCGGGCACGGGCTGGGTGGATATCATCTTCATAGCCGTAGACCCAGCGGCGAGTGATAATTAGGAGCGCTTTGGCGATTGTATAGGGCAGATCGAGTGGATTTGGCACGAGAATAAACGTTACGCCGCCTGGCTTGGTAGCTCTATACATCATCTTCATGAGCGCGAGCTTGCCTTCATCGACAAAGTGTTCAATGACGCCGCCATTCCAAACTAAGTCGTAAGCGCCAAGAGAGTGTTTGAGCGCCAGAGCATCATCCTCGATAAGGGTTACGGGTAGATTCGCTTTGGCAAAAGCCTGACTTGCGAACTTGAGGGCTTTTGGCGAGAGGTCGAGGAGTGAAACTTGAGCGCCGGCGCGAGCGAGTTCGAGCGAGCTTAAACCAGAACCAGCGCCAACTTCAAGGACTGTTCGACCCGACCAATCTGGATATAGCGCCTTGACGGTCTCGACGTTGGCTTCGTTATCAACGCCGCTATAACTTTTGGGATCATAGTCTTGGGAGACAGCGTCCCAAACTTCAACAACGTCAGCCTGTTGGTACTGATTTGCCATAAATTAAGGGTAAAGAGCAAAGAGTGATGAGTAAAGAGGTGCGTATGTGCTCGGTGCATTTGCAATCAAGTTGATCTGGTGCTTGTTAAATAGCGGCTGGAATTGGAGTGTGTTCGCCGCGCTCGGCGACGAGAAAAATCGTTTGGCGGCCAGAGGGCATGAGTTGAGAAGCTAGATAAAGCAGTCTGCCAATCGGTGATCGATCGGGGCGGTACCAAAAGGTCATTGCTTCGAGTGTAGTCAAGCCTGAATCGGCCAGGAGGCGTTTGAGTCGGCGAATATCATAATAAACGATGTGACCCCAGAGCCCATCCTCGCGATTTGCCCGACCGTCACCCCAATAACCCAAATCGCCATTGCCGCGAAGCAAGCTCAAACGTGAGCCAAGACTGGCTAAATTGGGAGTCGTGAGAATTATAATCCCGTTAGGCGCTAATCGATCGCGGATCGCTTCAAGAGAACGCAAGAGGGTGGTGTGATCGAGATGTTCGGCAATTTCTGTAAACAGAATCACATCATAGATTTTGTCGCCATACAGCTTTTCATCCTCGGTGAAATCAGACAGTTCGAGCTTAATTTCATACTCGGCGAGCATTTTTTTGAGAGTTTTATTTTCAAGATATGGGCTGGTCGGAGATTCAAAAACAGTCCAATCGATCGGATAACGCTTAGCTAGATAACTGGCAATTGCGAAATCTTGGTGACCGCAAGCAAGTCCGGAGGCGTTCAGAATTCGGAGCTTGTCCTTGGATCTGATTCGGGCAAAATGCTCAATCGCATCGATGCTTTTAGCGTGGCGAATTGCGCTTGAATGCGCCCAGGATCGAGCTAAGGCGAGGTTAGCCTGACCGACAATTTTGCGTTCTACCAAATAGCAGAGAGGTTCAATTTCGTTAATGATGGCTTGCGTTGCTGACATATTGGCACACCGTTATTTACGCGCGGGGCTCTTTACGACTATGGGGTTGCTTCGTTACGCTCGCCACGTCACATGTAAGGTAGTACAAGATGAAACGAAGTACAATCATTGCGAAACGCCTGACGATCGGTCTTGATGGTCGAGCGTTCACTGAGCCACTCACCGGTCTGGGCCAGCTAGCGGCTGAAATTATTCTTGAACTTATACGCCGTCGGGATCGAATTATTATCTTTACAGATCAGCCGCCGCTTCCAGTTTATCGACGCTGGCTGGGTCGATCGGTGCGGTGGATCATTAGGCCCGCGCCTTTTCGCTGGTGGTGGGAGCTATTCACTTTGCCTCGTTTACTCCGTGCTTACCCCGTTCAGGTTTATCATGCAACTGGCAATCAGGGCGCGCCGCTCTTTGGATCAACGCCATCGGTGCTGACTGTTCATGATTTAATTCCGCTCCGTCGCGCAACATCAGGCTCGCTGATCGACCGGCTATACGCTCGTTTTGTAACTCGCCCGCTTATCGCGCAAAGCGTACGGCGCGCTGTACGCATCACCACGGTTTCACGTGCGACTCGGGCTGAATTGGTTGCTCAATTTCCGGCCATAACGCTTGAGAAACTTTCGGTCGTCTACAATGGTTTGCCGACTCAAACTTATCCCGCGCTCGGACCAAAAAATAATTTTCATCTGCCCTTGGGTCCATACCTACTCTTTTTTGGCGGCTTCGACCGACGCAAGCAGATTCTAGAGCTCATCGAAGCTTTTGAAAGTATTGCTCGCAATCAGCCCAGTCTTTCACTTATTTTAGCGGGGCAGAAGAATCATTATTTCGAAACTGAAGTCGCATCTCGTTTGGCGCGCTCGTCTTTGGCGAGGAGAATTATTTGTCCGGGCTACGTCGATGACCGCACGCTTAATCGTCTCATTAAAAAGGCGATCGCGATTATTTATCCGTCGGCGGCCGAAGGTTTTGGTTTGCCGGTACTGCGTGCTTACGCCGCTGGCAAGCCGCTTGTTGCAACTGATCTACCATGTTTTCGCGAACTTCTTGGCTCAAAAGCGCCGCTCATATCATTGCCCGTCACGCCCGCCTCACTTGCCGCCGCGCTTGAAACGACTCTCGCGAATCCCGCAGAGAGCGCTCCAGTTAGAGATTCAAGGTTCTCCTGGCGTCGTTCGGCGCGTTTATTTCGTACGCTGTATCAAGAGGTATCAGTTCGAACGCCGCGCGTCGAATCGGCTTTGCGCCACCTTGCCACAACCTCGCAAGTAAAAACCCAACAAGTTTCCTTAATCGCAACTTTTTGGAATGAGGCTCACAGTATCGAAGCGTTTATCGATTCGATTGCCGCCCAAACTCGTCGACCCGATGAAGTTGTTTTAGTTGATGGCGGCTCAACCGATGACACTGTTGAGCGCATTCTAAAACGCAAAAAGCGAGAAAAAAATCTCAAAATTCGTCTTGAGATCGTGCCCGGAAATCGATCAGTTGGTCGGAATCGCGCGATCGCGCTTGCCCGCTATCCAATTATTGCCGCGACCGACGTTGGTTGCACTCTCGCCCCAGAGTGGCTCGAAGAAATCATTCAGCCATTCGAGGAAAATCAGGCGACAGTTTGGGTGAAGGGCTGGTATCAAGTATTGGCGCACACGCCTTGGCAGAAAGTTATTGGTATCTTTCTGGTGCCGCCGCTTGGTCGAGTCAATCCAGTCAACTTTTTACCTTCGACGCGTTCAGAAGCATTTACAAAAACGGCTTGGGCGCTGGCGGGCAAATTCGACCCACGCTTGAATCACAATGAAGACACCCCCTTTGCCCTGGAACTCCAGCGCCTCGGTGGCCATTCTGTCTTCACACCCTTTGCCTACGTTTATTGGGAACCGCCCGCGACGCCAACTGCAATGTATCGGGTTCTGCGACGTTACGCGGTGGGCGATGGCGAGTCCGGCGTCTGGACACTTCAATTTACTATCGCTTCTTTGCTTATCATTTTATCCTTGGGATTGATTACTCTAGGCTTACTGGGCTTGCAGTTCGCTTGGTTTGGGTTGGGATTGCTTTGGCTCATTTATCTTTTCGCGGTCTATCTGGATCACCCCAGGCTCCATTTGGCGGATTGGTGGCGGGTGGCGATTACTCGAATTCTGATTCTCGTCGCCATTATTAGCGGCTATATCAGTGGCTGGAGGAAAAGAATCAGATGAAAGTTCTTTTTCAGTGTCGAAAAAACTTAAACACCTACGCTGGCGGTGATCGCGTGCAAATTCTTGCTACTCAAGTCGCCTTGAAAAAATTAGGTATTGAGGCTCAACTCTCGCTCGGAGAGCCGCCAGCTTTGGACGGAATTGATGTGGTGCATGTTTTTAATCCGCTCTTGGTCTCCGCGCGAATTCTCAAGCAGGCAAAAATCGCTGGCGTGCCAGTGGTCGTTTCCTCAATCTTTTGGCCAATGGGCGAGTATTTTCGTGCTTATAAAGATTTTACCCGTACCTTGATAACACTCCGACCCACCAACTGGGTTTCTGCCAGTCTTGAGATGGGCTTGCGTTATTTAACTTATACCTACGCTTGGAACCCATTTATCGAACATCGCCTCACTCACTTTTTGTCGCAGGCTGATCTTGTCCTGCCAAATTCAAGCGCGGAAGGCGAGATGATCGAGTCACGGTTAAAGGTTAAAACTCCTTGGCGAGTTGTGCCGAATGGCATCGATCCACTCTTAAAAGTAAAAAAGATGGTTTCACTTCCCTCTCTCTTGAAAAAAATAAAAAACTATATTCTCTGCGTCGGTCGTCTGGAGCTCCGAAAAAATCAGCATCTTTTAATTCAGGCGCTTTCGGGTATCCAGGTTCCTCTCGTTTTGGTGGGTAATCGAACCGTGAGCCCAAGTTACACCCGCGTCTGCGAAAAATTGGCGCGCCAGCACAATCAAACGTATTTTATCGATCATCTACCTCAAGAAGCTTTGCCACTTGTCTACCAGCGAGCCCGTGTCCACGCTCTGCCTTCATGGTATGAAACGCCCGGACTTGCCTCGCTCGAAGCGGCGCTGGCCGGTTGTCGCATTGTGACGACCTCTACAGGCGGCCCGCGGGAATATTTCGGTAAAGAAGCATTTTATTGTCAGCCGAACGATCCTGGATCAATCAAAAACGCAGTTTTACAAGCCCTAGCCGCTCCCATTTCATCTCGGCTTCAAGAGCGAATCAAGTTAAACTATACTTGGAAACAGACTGCTATCAAGACATTGGCAGGGTATCGGGCGGCACAACGCTAATCAGCCACCCGACTTCCAATTCTTCCATAAAGGTAATGCCATCGGCAACCGGTCGGAAATTTTCTTCGTAGATTCCAAAGGGCGCATCGGAGGGGACAGAGTAGGTAAAACGAAAAGTTCCAACCTTGCCCGGCTCAACACGACGTTCTTGTAAGCGGATTCGATTTGAGCTCAACCAGCCGCTGGTTTCAATCGCTGATCTTGAGAATTTATTCAAAGCCGGTATGCGATCTTGAGGCAGATTCGTGGCCAAATGCACTAGATCATCATCCCAATACGTGCTCCCAGTGTTTTTAAGAGTGACTTCAAAAGCAAGCGTCGTGCCAGGCGTTACATTGACTTCGCGAGCTGATTGTTGCACAAGCTCGGCATGATAAGCTGTGGCTTCGAGCAAGGGCGGTGTAAGATTAATACATTCGGCAAAAACCGAATTAGAAGTTGTAAGAACCGCTTGGTCATTTAAGCGATAAAGTTGGCTGACACCATCGATGTAGATCAACTCGACGCCAGCGAGAGTCTTGAGGACATTGCCAACGCAATCGAGGTCGCTTGTTGAGGCCTTCCAGTCGGGTTTGAGGAGAAGAGCATATTCAATGGGATAACCATAACCGGTGGTAAAGAATGACTCGCCAGTGAAGATTGCTCGTTGCGTCATTGGTCTTTGCAGAGCCGATAAAAAGTAGGTGGAAACGAGGGAAACATTGCTAATGATATGCTCATCTTGCTGAATAATTGCCTGCAAGTCAGAGACAGATTTCAAATGTTCCAAGGTCATATAGTTAGAGCCGGTGGCAATCCGAGCATTCATTTCTTGAGCGTATGGAATTGGGAAAATCAAAATTGCCGTCACAAGCGTTAAGGCCAACGGGCGCGCTTTTATTTTTAATAAAGCATTCAGCCCGATCGCGCCAGCGACCGCCAAAAAAGGGATCGATTCATAAAGAAAGCGACTCGGGTAAAAATAAAAACCGACCCGCGGTAAAAATGATAGGGCGAAGCTCACTAGCACCCAGGTGACTGAAAAGATCAGTGCTTGACGTCGCATTTGATTGTTTTTTTTAATCACAACGCCGAGGCCAAAGAGAGCAAGGAGTGAAAGGGGTAGACCAAGAGCGACGACGTAACCAGGCAGAGTGATGAATTCGCGAAACGGCCCAGGCTCCCAATAGGTTGGGACACTCACAATATACTCAATTGTCTGCCAAGGCGCTCGGATCAATTCCGGCCAACGCCAAAGCGCCACTCCGTTTGCCACAACGAACACAAAGATCAGCCACCATTTTCTGCGGATCTTATGCAAGAGCGTTTTCCTCTCCGGCCAGGCGAACATGAAGAACGTGATGACGGCAACCGGTACAAAAAGCATAAATGAGAGCGATTTATGAGTGAGATACAGTAAGATGCCAGTTAAAAGATAGATCAGCAAGACGGCACTTAAGCGTCTTTTGCGTGTCAGAAAAAGCGCTACACAGCCAACAATTAGAAAAGCGAGAAAATTAGCCAGAGTTGCGCTGTTAATCAAAAAAAGCATGCCAAATGAAGTTGCAAGGAGAATTGGGATAGCGGCGATCAAGCCATCAAGACGTTTTGCGAGTAACCCTAAAACAGTCGCAATCGCAACCAAAATTCCGAGTTCGAGCAATGAAAAGAGCGGGTAATCAAAGTCGAGTTGCCCACCAGTGAGATACCAGAGTCCACTTAAAAGCGCGACCGGCAAGGGGCTTTCATACGGCACGCGACCATAGGGCGCAATTCCTTCGTGAGTCGGCAAGAGCCGATGGGCGCGGACAGCTTCAACGGCATCGATGATGTAGGTATTGGCATCGGCGCCGGGCGGCGTTGGCTTACTGAAAGTGGGCGTTAGAATCAACCCGGCCAGAATTAGACTCAAGCCAAATAACAACCACTCAACGCTTATTTTACGAAGCGCTCTTATCATTGAGCTAGATTATAGCAAGTCGGCGACGCGGAGCAGTAGTTGGGCAATTGGTTGCCAGGCGTAGTGTTCGCGAACAAGTTTTTGCATCTTTCTCACCTCTTGAACGCGTTGTTTTTCGGATAATGTGAGGATAGCTTGGGCAATGGACGCGCCAATTTGTTCGGGTTGATCCATATTGATCGGGTGACCACCTATATCGCGCAAAACATAACGCAAAGATTTTCGGTCAGCAAGAATCGGATAACAGCCACCTGCAATCGCCTGCAAAACTACGATTCCAAAACCCTCATTAAGAGAGGGAAAGACTAGAAAATGAGCGCTCTGACAGTATTTGACAAGCATTTCATCGCTAACTTTGCCGGCAAAGGTGACGGCCTGGCCAAGTTTTTCTTTTGAAACCTGCACTTCCAAAGTTGATTGATAACCTTGATCTTCACCCACGATTGTTAGTCGAGCTTTGGGACGTTTTTTGAGAATCTTTTTCAGGGCCTGAATTGCATACTGCGCGCCCTTATACTCAACTAATCGCCCAATAAACAAAAGTTCAAGCTGATCCGCGCGCCGGGCGGCCGAATTGCCTGCGAATTGAGCTGAATCGACGCCGACCGGAATGACGTGAATTTTTTCGCGTTTGGCGCCTAAAGCTAGATATTCCTCAACATTCGCATCAGTCAGAGCGATGAGCGCATCATAAGAATTCAGCATATGCCTACCCAGAGTGCGATCGTGCAAGTTTAAGGCTAGTCGGGCCGCTAATGATTGATGAGGCTGGGTTAAATCATAACCCGAGAGAACAAGTTTAGGGCGCCGAGCGCGCTGGGGCAAAAGCGGATAAAGCGGCTCAAAAAAAGTATAGCCGTGCGCATGAATGAGATCGAAATCTTCCTTATGCTTGCGCACCCAGGCATAGAGGGCTGGCGTCCACATGCCGGTATAAAATTGAAAGCGGGGCGGGAAACGTAAGACCCGAACCTTGGAGCGCTCCTCGTTCTCGAGTTGAGCTGGATACGTTGAGCGACGTATCCAGCCTCGGGCGGTCCAACCAAAAACATCAAATTGATTCAGCGAGGTCGTGGTGACAACGGTCACTTCATGACCAAGCTCGCCGAGCGTCCAGGCAATGTGAGCGGCGGTGCTTTGCGATCCGCCAATCGAGGGTGGGAAGCGGTGGACAAGTTCAAGGATTTTCATATGAGGGAGTGTGAGTGCATTTTCGTTTATTCCTAAAAGAATTATGCAATGAGTTCGCTATAGAGCATGAGATGACTGGCAACAGACGCATCCCAGGAAAAACTTCTTCTTTTAATCTTATCAAATTTATTTCGTTGCGCTAATTTGAGGGCGCGTGCGAGGGCTTGACTGTTGCCAGTTTCGAAAAAGATTACCTTGCCCGATACAACTTCTGGCAAGGAGCCAGCGCGACTCGCAATGATTGGTCGGTCCATGGCGCAGGCTTCAGCCGCACTGAAGCCGAAGCCCTCGGCAAGCGAGGGCACAACTACACAGTCGGCGCTCGCTAGAATCCTAGGCAAGCGCGCTCGAGGCAGTGGTGGGCGTAAGGTAATTTTTGTTTGCAGTCCTAGGCGTTGAATCTGTTGCTCGATGGCGCGGTAACCAGCTTTGGGATCTTGACCCAAGATCAAGAGTAAGTGCGCCTTGACTGGTTGGGTCTGCATCGCGTCGATGAGCAAGCTAACACCTTTAGAGATGCCTGGTCGACCAAAGTACAGAAAAAGAAACTTTCGCGCATAACCTAGCCTATTTTTTTCATGTTCGTGATGATAGCGAGTTGGGGCAAAGAGTTTTTCATCGATGCCGTTGTGGATGATGCGAACTTTTTTTTTGGCGCCGCGCAGGGCGATCAGGTCTCTTGAGGTTGCCTGTGAGACGGCAATGAATTGGTCGAAAGGGAGACGCAGAATGAGTTGTTCAATGAGAAAATAGATCAGCGCGAGCGGGAAGGTAAGGTCGTAGTGGAACCAGCGTCGTCCCCAGACTTCATGCACCGTAACGACCACCGGTTTTCGAAGCAATTTTCCTGCTAAAAATGCGGGCAGGGCGGCATTGTAGGTAGTCGTATGAATAAGATCAGCGCTCCGCGCGTGCTTAAAAATAGTTGGTAGCGCGAGACAAGTAAACCAGTAGCGGCGTGAAAATGGTGGTGTAGCGACGCGCCGAATTGTTATTCCGCGCCAGTTCTCGATGAGTGCGTTATTTGGCAGACGAGTGGCGATCGCCATAAGAGTATGATTTTTAACGAGTCGTGTCGCCAGCTCTTCGAAAAGCACAGTCACGCCGCCGACGAACGGGTAAAAATGTTCCAACACAAAGAGAATCTTCATGGGTAAATAGTAAGTGGTGATTAGGGATGTGTGAAGAGCCAGCAATCTTGGAGACTATTGCCTATTGCCTACTTACTTAAGTACGCTTCACTCAAATGCAAAAGGAGAACTATGTCAGAAGCAGAAAAACGTGGGCAAAAACGACGGGCGCTTATCACTGGTATTACTGGCCAAGACGGTTCTTATTTAGCTGAACACTTGCTTGAATTGGGTTATGAGGTTTATGGCTTGGTCAGGGCGCTCTCGACAACCAATCATACAAACATTGCTCATCTTAAAAACAAAGTGACACTCCTCGGAGGCGATCTTCTCGATAAAACTTCTTTGATCGCGGCGATACGCTTGGCGAATCCTGATGAAGTCTATAATCTAGCCGCTCAATCGTTTGTTCATCTTTCTTGGGAGCAACCTGTGCTAACTGCTGAATTCACGGGTCTCGGCGTACTGCGTATGCTCGAAGCAATTCGAGAAGTGAGTCCAAAGATTAAGTTTTACCAAGCCTCGTCGAGCGAGATGTTCGGTAAGGTTGTTTCTGCCCCGCAAGTTGAGACTACTCGGTTTTGGCCGAGAAGCCCTTACGCCGTTGCTAAAGTATTTGGTCATTACATAACAGTTAATTATCGCGAATCATATAATTTGTTCGCATGTTGCGGCATCTTATTTAATCATGAATCACCACGTCGAGGTCTCCAATTTGTGACACGTAAGATTACCGATGCCGTGGCGCGTATTCATCACGGTCTTGCCCAAGAGGTTCGTCTCGGCAATCTGGATGCTAAGCGTGATTGGGGGTTTGCTGGCGACTATGTGCGCGCCATGCATGCGATGCTTCAGGCTGAAAAACCAGATGACTATGTAATTGCCACGAGTGAGACGCATTCTGTTGCGGAGTTTGTTGAACAAGCTTTTCGCGTTATCGGAATAAAAGATTGGAAAAAATATGTTGCTATCGACAAAAGATTTTTACGGCCGGCAGAGGTGCAACTTTTGCGCGGCGACGCTAGTAAGGCACGTAAAGTGCTTAAATGGGAACCGAAGGTCTCCTTTTCGGAACTGGTTGAGATGATGGTTCGATCAGATATCATGCGTGTTGAGCTTGAGCTCGCACATGCTCAAACCGCTCAAGCCCTGAACCAACTTGAATCTTTTCGCCAGCCTGAAGTTCAGCAGACGCTAGGCTAACTACTCTTCGCGTTTCTGGCGTGTTGAGAATTCTTGAATTGCCAAATCGGAGATGAGGTGATCAACGCGACGCTCAATTCGATCAGCCTTGAGATAAAACCGATATGAGAGGAAGAGTAGGAATACCAAACCGATCCCAAGGATAGTGCCTTGCCCCGTGCTCGGACCGAAAATTTTTTCGCGGACTATGTCAAGTGAAGCTGGAAAGATTGCCGCCCAGGCGACGCCGATCCAGGTGAAAAGCCAAAATAGAAAAACCACAAAGGGCTCGCGACCATGACGAAATTCATCATAGGATTTAGCAATCACAAGCGCGGCTAAAAAACCGACAATGGCAGAGGCGATCATGAGTTCTTATCCCGATAAGGTTTTTCCAAGTAAACGGAGCAAAATGTTGATTCCATTTAAGGTCGATTGGCCTTTCTTTTTGGAGTATTCAGTGTAGATTGCTCGGATTGGGACTTCACGGATGCGCAATTTTGCCCGCTTGGCCGCGATTAAAATCTCGGTACAAATTTCATACCCGCTGGTTGAAAGTTGTAAACGCTCGAGGGCACGAAGAGTGTATGCCCGGTAGCCTGATTGAGAGTCGGTTGCGGTAATTCCACAGACCGCCCGCAATAGCCAACTGCCGGCATCGTTCAAGATTTGTTTTAAGCGCGGCATGTTTTCACGATCTTTTTTGCGAGTGCCGAGAACGATGTCGGCTTCATCTCTGATTAAAGGCGATAAAAGATTGTGGAGCTCGTTCGGGTCGTGCTGGCCGTCGGCATCGAGGGTCACTAAATAGGTCGCATGAAGTATTTGAGCAAGTTTAAAACCGGTTCGGGTCGCCAGACCTACCCCGCTATTCAAGCGATGTTTTGCAACCCAAGCGCCGTGCGCCGTGGCAATTAGACTCGTTTCATCGCCAGAGCCATCATCGATAACCAGGGGCTGAATTGCGTCAATGTTGGATAGGGTCTTCGGTAAAGAATTAAGCACGTTGCCAAGCGCCGCCGCTTCATTGTAAGCGGGTATTAAAATTACCAGTCGCGCCGTGTCTAAATCAGATGTTTGCTCTTGGACAAAATTGAGGCTGTGCCCAAGTGTAACTGTTGCGACTTCCTCCCCAGACATTTACCCTCCTGCACATCTATTGACTTAATTTAAGTTGCTGATATTCGGCGGCTAGAATGACATTTGAGAGCAAGGAAACAACTGTCATCGGACCGACGCCGCCGGGAACAGGGGTTGCAAGTCGGGACTTTGCTTTTGCCGCTTCATCAATATCGCCAACAAGTGTAGCATCCTGCTTCGCAAGTCCGACGTCAATAAGCACTGTGTTCGGTTTGATCATGTCGGCGGTGATCAGGTTGGCCGTACCAGCCGCACTCACGATTACATCGGCGTCTTGAGTGAGTTTAGTGAGGTCGCGAGTTGTCCGATCGCCAGTTTGAACTTGAGCGCCGCGAGAAGCCAGCATCCAGGCAAGCGGTCGGCCGACTAAGCGTCCTTGGCCGATAATGGTAAATTTTTTGCCACTGATCGGAACCTTATAATATGCAAGCAGACGCAAAATTCCAAGCGGAGTGGCTGGCGGGAAGAGTTCACGCCCAGTTTCTAAGGCCGCTTCGTTAGTCGCTGTTAGCCCGTCTACGTCCTTTTCCGGCTTAATTGTATTGAGAAGTTGATCGGTATCTAAGTCGGCTGACAATGGAAGTTGGAGAATAATACCATGCACTAACTGATCCTGATTTAGATCAACCAGCGTCTTGTGAATCTGATCGTATAATGTTTGTGGTCGAGTGGAAGTTTCGAATTCATAGACACTTACCCGAACGCCGATTGCTCTCCCGAGTTCGCTCTTGGCGCGGACGTATTTTTCTGTCCGTTCATCGGGATTAACTTTGAGGATCGCCAGATGAGGTTTAACACCTCGCTTGGCAAGCGCTCGCACACGTTCAATCAACTCTTGCTTAAGTTCTGTCGCGACAGCGCGACCGTCCATAGTGGTCATTCTATTGCTCGTTTATTTCAGCTCGCCGGGAGCGGGGAAAGTTTTTGCGAGGGCACGAACTTGGTTTTGCACTTGGCGGATAACGATATTATTTTGAGAGTTAGAGAGCACTTTATCGATTAATTCTACGATCTCAAAAATTTGTTTTTCTTTGAAGCCGCGCGTCGTTAAAGCCGGAGTGCCAAGTCGAAGACCTGAAGGATGAGTAGCTGGCGCCGGATCATCCGGAATGATATTCATATTGGCGATCAGACCTGCCTTCTCGAGGCTAATTTGCGCTTCGCGGCCGCTTATTTTTTTATTTCTCAAGTCAACTAAAACGAGATGATTTTCAGTGCCGCCGAAACACAATTCATAATTTCGCTCAACTAATGCCTTTGCCAAAATTTGAGTGTTAGTCAAAATTTGTTTGGCATAAGTTTTAAAAGATGGCCGACTTGCTTCTTCCAAGGCGATCGCCAGCGCCGCAATTTGATTTTGATGCGGACCACCTTGGAGCCCGGGGAAAACCGCCTTGTCAATTTGTTTTGAGAATGTTTTTTTACACAGAATCAGACCGCCGCGCGGGCCGCGCAGAGTTTTATGAGTAGTTGTGGTAATTATGTCAAAAACCGACCCTGGGTTATTCAGCAAGCCAGTTACGATTAGACCTGAAATATGCGAGACATCCGCCAGCGTGAGGGCGCCAACTTGATCAGCGATAGACTTTACACGTTCGTAGTCAATATCGCGCGAATAAGATGAGTAGCCAACCAAAATTAATTTTGGTTTATGTTTGCGCGCAAGCTTTTCCATCTCGGCGTAGTTGATCTTTCCTTCGAGAGTCGTCTTATAGCGTACGAACGTGTAAAGTCTAGCCGGTAGAGTGACCGGGTGGCCGTGAGTTAAGTGGCCGCCATGCGAAAGATCCATGCCAAGAACGGTATCGCCCGGAGCAAGTAGAGCCGAGTAAACCGCCAAGTTTGCTGGCGCGCCCGAGAGTGGCTGAACATTTACATGCTCAACGCCGTAAAGTTTCTTGGCAAGATCAATTGCTCTTTGTTCAATTTCGTCAACAATGCGATTGCCCGCATAGTAGCGTTTGCCCGGGTAGCCTTCAGAATATTTATTGGCTAGTGGTGAGCCTAGAGCGCGCAAAACCGCTTCTGACATGTGATTTTCGCTGGCAATTAAACATAGATCTTCTTGTTGGCGCAAACTTTCTTTGCGGATTAGCTGTTCAACTTTCATTTTTCGCTCCTTCGGTATTCGCGAGTTCAATTTGCGGCCGGCCAATTGAATCATAAACAAAACCCTGTTCCGCCATCTCACTCGGGTCATACATATTACGGCCGTCGACTATATAAGGGCGCGCAAGAGTTGCGCGAAGTTTTGCAAGATCAAGCTGACGAAATTCGTCCCATTCGGTAAGGATCACCAGTAGGTCGGCTTTCTGCGCAGTTTCGAGTGCGGTTCTGCCAAAAGTTAAGTTCTTTAAGATTTGTTCGGCTTGATGTTTGGCAACTGGATCATAGGCTCGAATCACAGCGCCCACGCGCTGAAGTTCTTCGATAATCGCCACTGCGGGCGCATCGCGCATGTCGTCGGTTTTGGGTTTAAATGCAAGCCCCCAAACTGCAATGACTGCGCCATTAAGTTTTTTAACGCGGGCGCGAATTTTACGCACGATAAGCTGACGCTGGGAACGATTAATATCCTCAACAGCTTCTAAAATACTCGCATGCACTCCAGCGTCGTGCGCCATAGCGATCAGCGCTTGCACATCTTTTGGAAAACATGAGCCGCCGTAGCCCACACCCGCATCTAAAAAGGCTCGCTTGCCAATCCGGGCATCAAGGCGCATGCCCTCGGCAACTTTGGTGACATCGGCGCCGACACTCTCGGCAAGTTGGGCAATTGAGTTGATAAAGCTAATTTGGGTTGCAAGCATTGAATTTGAGGCATATTTGATAAGTTCGGCCGTTTTCACGTCCGTCATAAGTATAGTCGACTTCAGAGGAACGTAGAGTTTCTTCATGATACGTCGGACTCGATCATTGTCGTTCTCAATGCCAACCACCACTCGATCCGGATGCATAAAATCAGCGATCGCCGAACCCTCACGCAGGAATTCTGGATTACTCACGACCGTGAAATGTATAGATGTTTGCTCACGAATTATCCGTCCAACAAGGTCACCTGTGCCGATTGGCACCGTGCTTTTATTTACAATAATGACAGGGCGTATTAATGCTTGGCCAATTGCTCGCGCCGCGTCCTCAACAAAGCGAAGATCGGCTCGGCCGTGTTCATCGCTGGGCGTGCCAACGGCAATAAAGATAATCTCGGCGTCATCAACTGCGGTTTTGATATTGCTTGTAAAATGAAGGCGTTTTTCGCGTAGATTGCGAGCTAAAATCTCTTCGATGCCTGGCTCGTAAATCGGGCTTTTGCCTGTGTTTAAAGAATCGATTTTTTTTTGATCAATATCAACGCCGATGACCTCATTACCCAAATCGGCCAGGCATACGGCTTGGACTAAGCCAACGTAGCCAGTGCCAATAACCGCAAGCTTCATTTGCGCTCCAGCTGGAGCTGGGCGCGCACCCATTCGAGAGTCTGTTTCAGACCTGTTTCGAGTTGCACTTCTGGTTGCCAGTTGAGGAGTTTTCGAACTTTGGCAATATCCGGTTTGCGGCGCTTAATATCGTCGGGACGCGCTGGGCCATTCTCGATTAGAGACCGACTGCCTGAAAGTTTAATTACTGTTTCGGCAAATTCGCGCACTGAATGCTCGTCTGGATTGCCAAGATTAACAACTTCATTGCGTGTCAATTTAGCCTGATCGAGCATGCTCAATAATCCTCGAATCAAATCATCAACGTAGCACGCTGAACGTGTTTGACTGCCATCGCCATCAAGAACGAGAGGTTCATCCTTAAGAGCTCGAACCGCAAATTCACCGATCATTCGACCATCGTGAAGCGCCATTTTTGGCCCGTAAGTGTTAAAGATTCGCACCATGCGCACATCCAACTCTGGAAATTCGTGGGCATAAGTTGTGATAATCGTCTCCCCAATTCGTTTGCCTTCTTTGTACGGCGCGTGCGCGCCCCGCGGATTTACATTGCCCCAATAAGTTTCTTTTTGAGGGTGTTCAAGCGGCTCGCCGTAAATTTCTGATGTCGAAGTGTGCAACAATTTAGCGTCTTTTTGGAGGGCAAATTTGAGAACGTTGGGAATGCCTAAAGTATTGGTTTCGATCGTTTCAATTGGATGTTTAACGTAGTGAATCGGACTCGCAATGCAGGCAAGATTCCAGATATAATCTATATCTTCTACGATCGTGAGAGGTATCCGAACATCGTGTTCAACGATGCTTAAAGGTTGGCCGTCAAACGAGGCGAGATTTTGACGTGAACCGACACGGAAATTATCTAAAATAATTACGCGTTCTCCACGGGCAAGTAACGCACTCGCAAGGTTTGAACCCAAAAAACCCGCACCCCCGGTGATTAATGAGGTTGGCATGGTTTTATGTTACTAGAACTTCAGCCAGCGCATCAAGCGATCGGTAAAAATTTCACCTCGAGTCATTTGCTCCGGTAGATGGTTGCGTAGTCGGGCGCGTAGTTCGACTGGTTCAACGTGGGCAAGATGAATGGTGCGCACCGGCAGAAATTTTAGGGTTGTTTCGAGATAAAGATGCGGATTGCCAGCTTTGGCTGTAATCCAAAATGATTTAAGTTGATCCCAATCATAAAATTTTTCACCTGCCTTAAAGCCGTGTTCGTCAATTGAATAACGTACCATGACCGGTTTTTGACGTGATTGCTGATAAAACACTACGGCGGCCAGTGCAACCACCAGCATCGCCGAATAATCTCGCATAAAATAAAAAACAATGATGAAAAACGCGGCTACCGCTAATAAACCAACAACCCATAGCCAGCTCTTTTCAAAATACACAAATTCGGGCGCTTCCCACGCAAGCCAACTTCCCTCTCTCTGGAGGGTACCTGAAAGCTCATCAACTGCGCCTGTTCCCTTTTTAGGCCTATGTTTTTTAGGCTTCACTGCACTCTTCCCTTCCATGATTATGCTAACAAAGGTAGCATGGACAGGCAATATACTATCTGATACTTTGCTGGGTTGTTGGGAGAGGTGCGTGAGCGGTTGAAACGAGCGGTCTTGAAAACCGCCAGGGGTGCAAGCTCCTCGTGGGTTCGAATCCCACCCTCTCCGCCAATAACCATTACACTTTTGAGAGAGCGTCTTTGGTTATTATTGATTAATACTGATCACCTATGTATTACGATTCAGAACATAGTATTGAAAATGTAGTTTACCTTGACGATCATCGAGTATTATCGAAACTTGTTGAAAAAGCACGAGAAACTGATGACTGGGAACCCTTGACTGATGAGATAATGGCTAGTTCTCACAGGCGAGATGAAGCAGAGCTTGCGAAAGTGAGAGGTGTTATTGCCACGGCAATTCGTCACGACGAACTGAATAATTTCAGTGATATCTCCGCTCGGAGGCAAAACCAATTGAAACCCCATGGGACCGAGCGAGAGGAGCTGGTCGGAAGAATCGTCCCCTTTTCTCATTCGACAGGTGAATATTCCCAAGTCGCTCAAGTAATTGTTGGACCTTGGGGAGCAGAGCCAAGCGGAGACGTGATTGAAGCTCAATTACCGCCCCGTGAAATCGAGCCAATCCCAGAACTGGTGACTGACCTCTACGAAGTTATGGGACGAACATTCCCCGAAACTTTTCCTGACACCGCTGAAGGTTGGAGAAGGGCATACGATTTTCCTGAAGAGCAACCTGCCCGAATTATAGCCTTAGACGAATTAAGCAATTTCTTACAGGAGAGCCAGAATCAAAGATTAAAAACCGGTCAAGTAATTGTTCGCATTGCGGATCACTCGAATCCTAGAACTGTCAGTGTCATCGAGATGCCGATTAATCATCTAATGCTTGCGATTGGCGTTGCGTCAGACGCCGGCTCTCTTTATCAGGAGCTATACAATTGCCTTGCAGAATGTCCAGTTGATCGAGATTTGCATCGGTTTGCAATGCATTGGCGTAATAGTTCTCCCAATCACCCCAGGCGCCGTGCATTTGAGCGAGAAATTAGGACTGGTGGGGCGATGCATGTGCTGGCATATTCTGTAAAAAAGAAATTAATCTCTAGCTTAATTTAAATTTGGTGAGGTGCCGGAGTGGCCGAACGGGTTCGCTTGGAAAGCGAATGTGCGAGCAATCGTACCGTGGGTTCGAATCCCACCCTCACCGCCAGTAGAAACTTCACGATTTGAAAGGGTTGCTCCGCGCGGCCGCAAGGCGGCCGCGCGGAGCGTTAGCGGAGGCGGGCGGCGGGGCGGGTCAATCCGTTTTCCGCTCGAAAAAAGTTCGCGCAAAGGGTATAATTTCACCGCCAGTTGGGAAAAGCCGAGCGTTCAGATGATTGTAAAAATTTCTAAAGCTCTCGGTGTTTCTGTTGAGGATTTACTAAAATTAAGAAAGAATTTACCCCAAAGAAAAACTATGAAATCGTCTTTTCCGCCAGCCGAGCCCAGAGTGTTCCGTTCGGATATTCTCAAACAGACACCGCCAATGAATCAGCTAAAAATAAGATGAAGCGTATCGAAAGTTTTCTGGCGACGATCGAAAAAGTTTTTGCCAATATGGACACACGTACTTTTTGGCCGCTAAATGGTGGTCAAATCGGCGCCTATTTTGAGGTTGCCGAAGCACTCGACATTTATAAACGATTAATGGCTTTACGGACTCGAAAAGATCTGGCGGCGATTGCTAAACTCTTGCCGCCGCCGGATATCTTGCGCAACTTCATTGAGAATAATGGTTTGATCGGTTTAAAAGTTGCACACCAGTTAAAATTGGCTGATATTGACAGTCGGGCACGCACTGATTACTTACTTTTTCTCTTTGATCTGCTGGCCGAGAAGACCCAGAACGATATTTTTTGCCATGATGGCAAAAATCTGCTTTTGACACAGGGTGAAATTGATCATCTTCTCGCCACGATGCGCTGGCAAGTCGTTGAAAAAACATTGGAGCAGAAAACACTTGCTAATCTTATCATTACCGCTAGTCAATTTGCCTACAGTCTCTACTATGATATTTACATGGTGGGCGGTTTTTATCTCCATGGACCATACGATGTTGCTCGGCGTTTTGGACGCAATGCCATCTTGATCATTCGTGATTATCACAATCTCAAGCCACACTTACTCTGGCCCGAACTTCGACTCGATTTGAATTCACTGCGATTGTTTACGATTTATCGTGGCCTAGATTTTAAGATTAACTTTGCCAATCATCCCGACTCCACGACTTCAGTTGCTGATAAGCTCATCGCCTACTACGCTGAACTTGACAGCCGACGCCTTAAGCATGATGACATTCCGGCACTCACTGATAAGCTAGAGCAGTTAGCTACGATTCAGGCTCGAACGATCATGGCATGGTCGGATCATAAGAAAGTAAAAAAAGGCGCAGAGATTGCTTACTATCTCTTTCGAAATTTCAGAATTGCTACAGGTACCGATTGGTCGCCACCAATCGATGTTAAGCAGACGATCGACAGCTTTGGCGATGAATTTATCAAACGTTTCCATTATTTTGAAGCGCCGCCCGGGCTAGCTCATTGGCGCAAAATATTTGACCCGAGGATTGATTATTATTAAATAAACCCACATCCGTATTATTGCCAGCCAGAACAGTCAAATGGCTTACGGTGACATTAGTCAATTAACGCATGTACGTTACGAAGCCGCTCGATGGAAAAGTGTCTGGGCAGGCAGAGGTGTTGGCGAAATAAACCGCTAAAGAATCTCGGGTAAGGAGTTTAAAGTAGACGATGCCATCTTGATTAGCATAGCAATGCTCATTTGTTACCTCGGTCGGGTCCTTAAAAGTTGGATTTGTTTTTCCGATTCGATAAAAATCTCGATCTTGAAGACCAACAATTCTAACTTCATCCGGAGAAGTAAAAGTTGAAATTCCTAAATATGCCTCACTGTTATAAAACGCCTCAACTGGTGACGAAAACCAACTGCCACTAATGGTGCCTATAATATCTTGGTTCAGCGATCCGCAATTTTGCGGTTTGTCTCCGTATGTTTCACCTTCAAATCGAAGCTTGGCATAATAACGTTCTTTTTTTGGGAAAAAGTCGTAAGGGCAAATCGCGTGCCGCAAGCGGAGATGGCTCATGAATCGTGCTGGATTGGCAAATGTATTCTCTTGTCGCAGATCATAGAGCCCAAAATCCCAGATATTGTTTGGATAATTACCACTGGTGTATGCCACCACTTCGCCCGCGGCAATGTCAACGTTCGTTTTCAATTCAATTGATTTACTCTCGGCGCTAGGCGTGGCAGGAAATACCTTGCGTATAGCCTCAATCGGATCTGTGATGTGATCAAATTTAAGGAAGTAGTCGCAAGAGGCTTGAAAAATAAGCGCATACTCATCCTGGCCACTGGCATTGCGAAAATTACCCGAAATGAGCGTTAAGACAGTCGGCGCGTAGATGGCAATTTTTTTACTCGGATTCTCAAACGCTATGAAAGTATGGCTACGCAGTTCGCCAGAATTCACCGAGCCTAGAGGCGCAATGCCGTTTATTCGATCTAGTTCGGTAAAATCATAGGTAAATTGGAGTTGATCAATTTTTCTACAGTTATCTGTAGCTCTAAATTCTCCGAGTTTTTCTGTTTGGGAATTTATTTGCGTCAAAGGCGTCGTATCTTTAATGAAGGTGACTGCGACCGCGCCGGCAATCAAAAGAATGATGATAATCGTTATCCAAAATATGCGTTTAATCCATCGAGTCATAACATTAGTTTACCATGCCTAACGGGCTGGGGATCGGTACGCCTGCGGCGATCCCGCCAAGTTGCTTCGTCGCCCTTGGCTCCTCGCGATGACGAAAGTGAGAAAGTCCTATATAGTAATAAAAAGGAGGCGCTATGAAACCGATGTTACCACGGGATAGATCAATTGCTTTTCCTAAAAGAATCGGTTGGCTGATACTTGTTCTATTAGTTTATTTCGATGCAATCTTTACCGTGATAATCGGCAAAGAAGGCAATCCGCTTTGGCAAATTTTTACCAATCGTTATGGCATTTGGACAGATTTGATTGCTCCTATTCCTGTGTTATTAGCCCTTTACGTCGGCATTTTATTGCTCACGCCAATTGTTAGAAGATTTGACCGCTATCCTAATTCGCATGAAGTCATATTGACCAATTTAATTATTGTCTACGCGATTTACGACCTTTACTTTATTTTGAATTTTGTCGGTTTTCCTCTGGCAGTTGATTTTTTTGCATCAAAAATCAAGTTGATTATCGCTCTGCTTGTGCCTGGCATTATTCCTTACAATATTTTTTTGGAGTATAGATTATTAAAACAAAAAAATTCCTCGAATAGTTTATGAAAATTTGGAAAGCAATTTTTGGGGGTATTGTAATAATAGGTGTGTTCGGTGTCGTTGGATTTCTAAAGTTTCAAGCAGGGGCAGATCTCGTCAATCCGCCTCAATTTATTCAAGCTGATTTTATTGATCTCGATAAAATTTACTCGATTTCCAAATTTCGTTCCGGCGCGGGGCATGATTTTTCAGGCAATGGCGAGAAATGCCGGAGCATGAAGCACTATTTCAATGTCCAAGATTCGTCGGAAAAATTTGCGGTCTGGGATAAAAACAATGGTTTGCCGCCTCCGCCGGTTGCTGGTTCGGCGATAGATATTTTCAGTCCGGTTGACGGCAAAATTGTTAAGGTCGAGGTGGAGCAGACGCCGATCGGCCAGCAAGTTTATATTTCGCCGGAAAAGGCGTCAGAGTTTACAGTGCGCTTATTCCATATTTATTTACTGCCGGAGATTAAAAAAGGTTCGCAAGTTAAAGCTGGTCAAAAAATTGGCGAAATTGGCAAATACCAGAATACTGATATTGCTATTTCCACTGGATTGATCGGTCGAACGTTTATCTCTTACTTTCAAGCTTTGCCGGAGAACATTTTTGTAAAGTATCAAGCCCGCGGCGTAGTCAGTCGCAATGAGCTGATTATCACTAAGGAGCAACGTGATGCCCAACCCCTGCAATGTAATGGTGAGCAGTTTGCCAAGAAATATGATTCAATTGCGCCGGAAGCAAACTATGTGTATTTAAGCGGCTGGCAAAATCCTGTTAGCTACTAGGATTAGCGCCTTGTATTTAGGGTGAGTCTATGTTTTAATTTGCGCACTTATTTAGCCTAGGAGGTTTAAGAAATTGGAAAAATTCGATATCCGTGGGTTGCAGGTCAAGCTGGCGGAGCCAGAGATTTACTTTCACGACGAACGACTCGGAGGAGCACCCGACATCCTATGTGGCTTCCTGCGTGATCTTCACCACCTACTCGAGGGTGAGGAAGTAACCGCAGAAGAGTTTGCGGATGCTTATCGTGGGGCGATGCTCAAATTCGTCCACGATCATGACCCAACAGGAGCACAGTTCAGGATTGTGGCCGTCGTTGTCATCGATATTCTTCTCGCGGAGTGCGGCGAGGAGTTTGGGAGCGCAGTCCGAAAATGTCTGCCGTTCGGATAGTCCGCTTCGCCAATAATGGCGCCACAAACTCAAGACCCAGCTGGGTCTTTTTTCTTGACTATAAACTCTTAAAACATGAGAGTGGGATTATTGGGGAAGACATCTAATGGCAGAAAATCAAGTTCAGGAAATAAAAGAACGCGTTGACGTTGTTGATTTTATTGGTCAGTACGTGCCGTTGAAGCGTGCCGGCAATAATCATAAAGGCCTCTGCCCATTCCACACAGAGAAATCCCCCTCATTCATGGTCAACCAAGAGCGGCAAATTTTTAAATGTTTTGGATGCAACGAGTCCGGCGATGTGCTGACATTTTTACAAAAGATGGAAGGCTTATCTTTTCCTGAAGCTTTAGAAATGTTGGCCGATCGCGTAGGCGTGAAACTCGATCGCAAAAAAGCGCCTGCACAATACCAAAAAGAGAAAGATGAAAAGACCGTTCTCTATCGTCTCAATACTGCCGCCGCCAAGTTTTTTCATCATCTTCTCTTAAAACATGCATCTGGCGCTGTGGCGCTCGCCTACTTAAAAACTCGTAAGGTAACTGAAGAAACAATTATCCAGTTTCAACTTGGTTACGCGCCGGACAAACCAGTTCTGGCAACCTGGTTAAAAAAATACGGGCTTGACGCTCAAGCTTTGCGTCTTGCCGGGAGTCCGGAACGGTTTCGAAATAGAATCATCTTTCCGATTCGGGACGCATTAGGGAACACAGTGGGTTTTACCGGAAGGAGTCTGCCTGGTGATACGATAGGCCCCAAATATTACAATACGCCCGAAACCCCAATTTTCAAAAAAGGCCGGATTCTTTATGGTTTACATGAAGGCAAGCAAGCGATTAAGCAGACTAAAACCGCCATTCTTGTTGAAGGACAAATGGATGTGGTGCTATCGCATCAAGTGGGAATATTAACGGCGATTGCCTCTTCGGGGACGGCGCTGACACTCGATCACTTAAAAATTCTCGCGCGTTACACGCCGTCGCTTGACATTGCCTTCGATGCAGATACTGTCGGGATCGCCGCCGCGAAAAAAGCGATCGCCTTAGCCCTTGAAGCTGAACTGACTGTTCAGGTGATTCAATTGCCCATGGAGATTAAAGATGCGGGCGAGGCAATCGAGCAAGATCCGGCGATCTGGCAGGCGGCCGTGCAATCACCTCAACCCGCGCTCGAGTGGCTAATCCAACGTTCCATTGTTGTCGCCGGAATCCTCGATGGCGCCAAGAAAAAGTTAGTCGCTCGAGAAATTTTGCCTTATATTAATCTTATTAGCGATTTGGTGGAGCGCGATCATTATCTTAAACTACTTGCGCGCCGCATGATGGTATCCGAAGCAATTCTGCACGACGCTTTCAAGCGCATGAATCAAAAACCGCCTCGCTCTCAAAGCGCGCTACCTGTTCATCCTCAATCCGTCTCACAACGTTCACTTGAGGAGCAATTAGTGGGCTTAATCTTATTTCAGCCCGATCTAATTGAACAAATTTTTGTCTCACCTAAGCTTTTGGTTAAATCAGAACTAGCCAGTCGTCTGTTCCAAATTTTCAAAACCTGGTATACTGCAGGGCGACAAAGTTTGCTTAAAACCCAGTTTAAGCCTGAAGATCAAAAGGACATCAATGCTCTTCTGCTTGAAACAGAAACTCTAGTTGCCCAAGGCGTCCAGCCTAAAGAATTAGCCCAGGAATTTCATGATCGCCTTCAGGCTAAGAACCGTGAAATTTTGAAAGAATCCATGGCCGTTCAAATTGCAGAGGCCGAAGCGACAGGCGATCGAAATCGCGTCAAAACACTTATCATTGAATTACAAAACTTGTTGGCTAAATAGAACGGTCTAGTTATTAAGGAGTCAGATGCCGAAACGTAAGCCAATTGCGAAAAAACCCGAATTCAAACTCGACTTTCCCGAGCCGGTGATCAAGCTTGTTGAAAAAGGCCAGCGCCACAGCTTTATTACTTATCAGGAAATCCTCCAGACAATTCCAGAGGTCGAGAAGAACATCGTGCTCCTCGATGAACTCTTTGATTTTTTTGCCAAGCAAGGGATCGAAGTGAGGGAGGCAACCCGGAGATTTTTGGCGGTTGACGAAAAGAGTTTGGGTAAAAAAGGTAAAGGCGAGGATGATCTAGCCGACATTTCCGACGACTCGGTGCGGATGTATTTGCGTGAAATTGGCAGTATCTCCCTCTTGACCGCGCTTGACGAAGTGGCGCTTGCTAAAAAAATCGAGATGGGCGACTTGGTCGCGAAAAAAAAGCTTGCCAATGCAAATTTACGCCTTGTAGTTTCAATTGCAAAAAAATATATCGGTCGCGGGTTGACTCTTCTGGATTTGATTCAAGAGGGTAACCTCGGCCTTTTGCGAGCAGTAGAAAAGTTCGATCATCGGAAGGGGTTTAAGTTCTCAACTTATGCCACTTGGTGGATTCGACAGGCGATCACTCGAGCGATTGCTGATCAGGCGCGGACAATTCGAATTCCAGTTCACATGGTTGAGCTCATCAATAAAATGATTCGAGTGCAAAGACAATTAGTGCAGGATTTAGGCCGCGCGCCTTTGCCGGAAGAAATTGCGGCTGAAATGGGGATGCCGGTAGATAAGATCGAACATATTCTCAAAATCAGCCAGGAAACGGTCAGTTTGGAGGCGCCAGTTGGCGAAGAGGAAGATTCAAGTTTGGGTGATTTTCTACAAGATAAGGACAGTCTCTCGCCGGAAGAGACTGCAATTTATGAACTCTTGCGCGGGCATGTTGATGAATTTTTAGGCTATCTTGCACCTCGAGAGCAAAAAATTCTCAAGATGCGTTTTGGTCTTGAGGACGGCAGGACACATACGCTTGAAGAAGTCGGTCAAGAATTCGGTGTCACGCGTGAGCGGATTCGTCAGATTGAAGCAAAAGCGCTTCAAAAACTTCGCACGCATCGCGACTCTATAAAACTCAAAGACTATCTACGCTAGTGAAGGATAAAGTGTGAAGGGTAGAGTAGACTGGAGATTGCCGGGCATTGTCGTTTTAGGTTTGATTGGTTTCTTATTTCTACGAGAGGCGTTTGCGGGTCGCCTAACGCTTAATCCAATTGCTCTCTCTTTCGGCACGCTTGAGATGCATTGGTATGGATTAATTATTGCTGGGAGTCTAGCTCTTGCTTTTCCCTGGGCAATGCATCGCGCCAGACAACGTCAAATTCAGTTACACGATGCAGAAATTGTTTTTATGCTTGCCATCCTCGGCGCCATCCTCGGCGCGCGTTCAGTTTATATAGTGCAAAACTTGCCATACTACACCGCACATTTAGGAGAAATTCTAAATTTGACGACAGGCGGCCTATCTATCCACGGAGCGTTGTTTGGTGGACTAGTTGCCGGAGCTCTAATAGCCAAAAAACACTCTCTCCCGTTTTGGAAACTGTCTGACGCGGCGATGCCAGCGCTCCTCTTGGGAATGATTCTCGGTCGATTTGGTAATTTTACCAATGGAGAACTTTTTGGCCCGCCAACAAATCTACCTTGGAAAATGTTTGTCCCCCTCTTTGCTCGTCCACCCGAGTTGGTCGATGTTCAATTTTTTCATCCAAGTTTCCTCTATGATGCTATGCTTAATGCGTTCGTATTGATTTTGCTTTTGAAGAGTGAACGCAAAATGCGTTTTTCCGGCGAGCTGACGCTCTGGTTTTTTGTCGGCATTTCAGTGACGCGGTTTGGGGTTGAATTTTTTAGATTAGGCGAGTTGTCTTCTATACATCTCACGAGCGCTCAATTAATAAGCATACTCTTGAGCCTGGTTGCTTTGACGCTCATTGTACTCACTCGCCGGAAGGCGAAGACGAGTCTGTAGCGCCTGCCTTAAGGAGTTCGATCTTTCTAAGAACATCTTCAGCCGATTCGCCACCTCGCACGTTGATTCTTGGCAAGGTAAGATGTGAATCCGCTAAGCGAGCAACACCTGATTCAGTTGTGACACCCAAACGGTAACCCACGAACTCGGCCATGCGTAACGTGTCATCGTCGTAGCGACCTGATGGGTAAGCAACTGAAACGACTCGATCCCCGACCAGTTTTTCGAGTGTAAAACGACTTTCTAAAAGCTCGGCCTGCAAGTCGGCGCCTTCAATTGTTTCAAGATTAGTATGCGTCACTGAATGGGAGCCAATCTCAATTCCGGCCCGAGCAATTTCAGTCACTTGCTCGGAGCGCATGTACCGTCCTTCTTGATCGTCAAGAAGCCCAGAAATTACAAAGATAACTGCTTTTAGACCACGTCGTGTGAGAGCGGGGAAGACCTGTTCGTAAAAGTCGCGATAGCCATCATCAAAAGATAGAATGATGCTTTGGTCGTCAATTTTACCCGCTAAGAACTCTCGCGGGGTAACGGTCTTAAAACCGGCTTGTTGGAGTGCATCGAGTTGGCGGGCAAACTCGACTGGCGACACGGATAAACGATAGCCGGCCGGGTCTTGTTTGGCGTTAATTTCGCGGATGTAGTGATAAGTAAGAATTGGAACAGGAATAGTTCTGACACCTTTCACGGTCGTAGAAATTTTGTTTAAAGTATCTGAAAAAACGGTGCCAGTCTCTTGAAGCGGCGCTGGCAGAGCGCGTCGCATTGGATTTCTGAAGAGTAAAAAGCTGTAGGCGAGGCTCACAGAAATCAGTATCACGCCCAGAACAAGACAGCAATTCCTCATACATCTGTCGAACTTTTAGTCTGCCAGACATGTTCGGGCACGTCCTGATAGGCATTGATCCAACGCGCTGATGCAAACAGGAGATCTGATAGTCGATTCACGAACGTTAAAATACTAGTCTCGATACTAAAAACTGATTGTAAAATGACAAGGCGTCGTTCAGCCCGGCGAATGATTGTTCGAGCGAGATGCAGGGCGGCGCCGGTTGCGCCTCCGCCTGGCAAGATAAACGCTTGGATGCTTGGCGCATTGCCGTGATACTGGTCGATCAGTGTTTCGAGTTCATTGATTCTTTCAGCGCGCGTGCACAGAGGCTTGATGGGAAATGGCGAAGCAAGCGCCGCTCCTAATTCAAAAAGCTCGTGCTGAATGCGAATGAGTTCTTCTTTGAAATTGATTATTAACGATGAAGCATTTTGATCGTTAAGAGTTGAAATTGCCCAGCCCAGAGCCGCGTTCGCTTCGTCAAGCGCGCCCAAAGCATCAATGCGGTAATCGGCCTTACTTACTCGTTCGCCGCCCAAAATGCCGGTTGTGCCAGTATCGCCAGTTTTAGTGTAGAGATGCCCCATCTTATACATTCTACGTTCGTGACTTTAATGTCTGGACGGCTCGATGCGCGGCAGAGGAGATTGCTTCAGAGTAAGTTGGGAAGGCGTGGATAAGATCAGCAATCTGCCGGACATCTGCCTGAACTTTCATTGCTAGGGCCACTTCATGAATGAGCTCTCCTGCGCGTGGCGACACAATAGTTGAGCCAAGAATTTTTCCTTCTTGCGGATCAACTAAAAGTTTTACAAAACCTTCACCGGTTCCATCTGTCAGAGCGCGCCCGAGGGAGTTAATATCAGCCCGCGCCACAAGATGCGGACGATGCTTCGCCTCAAGTTCGGCTTCTGTAAGCCCGACACTGGCAAGTTCGAGATGAGTAAAGACGACACGTGGCACAACTGTTAAATCAAGGCGGCGTTTTTCTTTTTCAGCCACATTCTGACCAGCGATCATTCCTTCGTAATGGGCGGTATGTGTGTATTGCATACGACCCGTTACGTCGCCCGCCGCCCAAATATTCGGTACCGTTGTGCGCAGATGCTCATCAGTTACGATTGCCTCATCGGTTGTATGAACACCAATTTTTTCAAGCCCCAATGCGTCGATGCTTGGTTCTTGCCCGCTCGCTAACATAAATTGTTCAGCAGAGTACTCCTGAATCTGCCCATTCACTCGACCGCGCAGGCTAATTATCTCCTGTTCACTGGCGACATTTTCAATTAAACAATTAGTAACAATGGTTACGCCAACACGCTCAAATTGGTGAGTGATCAATTGAGCCGCTTCCGCATCTTCTCGAGGTAAAATTCTTCCCTCGCGTTGAATTAAAGTGATATCGACTCCGAAAGCGTTCATCATTTGAGCATATTCAATTCCAACCGGCCCCCCGCCTAAGATAATGAGAGAATTAGGGAATTTATTAAGTTTCAGAATTGAGTGGCTAGTTAGATAGTTAATCTTTTCTAGACCCGGAATGAGCGGAACACGTGGACGAACGCCGGTGGCAATCACAAATTGGCGAGCCGAGAGACGATGATTTTCAACATCAAGTGTATGGGCGTCGATAAAACGAGCGGTGCCCTTAACGAGAGTAATGCCTTGAGCATGAAGCTTGTCAGCAGTTAGGTGGCGTCCCCCAGTTTGTCGAACTATGGTTTCCAGGTGGGCTCGAATCGATCTAAAGTCGGCTTTAACCGCCTGTGCGCCGAGGCCAAATTGATCGGCGTGTTGAATAAGCGTGTAGAGTTCAGCCGATTTCAGCAAGGTTTTAGTTGGAATGCAGGCAAAGTTCGGACACTCGCCACCTAGATAGTGAGCGCGTTCAATGAGAGCGACACTGCCGCCGCGCGCCGCAATTTCTTGCGCGGCCGCCATGCCAGCCGCGCCTGAACCAATAACAACCGCATCAAAAACATCGGTATTCATCATCTCTCCAACTTAAACCATTTTATCAGAGGAAATTCATTAGAGTGGAATTTCAAGGAGCGGACTGTTTTCAAAAATCGGTGGCGTCAAGCCGACACGTTGCCAGAAAGAGGTGGGAAAGGAGAGATCGGCAAGGAGGAGTTTGCCAACCAAATTCTTAGCAAACGGCTTCATGAGGCCGGTTTTAGCATAGCCAAGAGTAACCGTAGCGTCGGCGCGAATGACCGGTTGATCGGCCTTGCCACTCGTTGGGTCGAGACCAGAGGGAATATCGAGCGCGAGAATTGGCACGTGCAGTTTCAAGGCGCTTTGAATTAGTTCTGCGACTTGACTTTTGGGAGTGTCGTGCAAACCGGTCCCGATCAGACCGTCGATTACAAGATCGGCGGGTGGCGTTAGGGCGCCAGGATCGAAAATACGAATTCCGAATTGTTCTGCCATCTGGAGTTGGTCGTGCCCCATCACATTCAACTCCTCCCGATTTTTTGCCAAGAGAATTGTGACCTCACTGCCCCAGTGCGCCAAACGTCGAGCGGTTGCGATGGCATCGGCGCCATTGTGACCCGCGCCGGCCATGACCACGATTTTTTGATGGGAAAGTTTGCCTAACATTTGTTTTATCTGCTCGACAATTGCAAAAGAAGCAGTTTCAATCAGCACTGGCAAGCTAAAGCCAAGTTCCTGCGCACACTGGCGTTCCAGAACCGTGAACTGTGCCGGTGTTAAGGCGTTAAAGGGCATAGTTAATTATGTTCCGGATTAAGGACGGGGCGCAGACTTAGCGCCAAGATGAAAAGTGCGCTTGCAGCCAGCACGATCGTTGGTCCGGTTGGCGTATCGAAGATAGCGGAGAGCACAGGCCCGATCAAGGCGGCGACGATGCCAACAAAGACACTCCCAGTAATTAATTCTCGCAGTGATTTAGCGATGAGATAACTCGTTGCCGAAGGAATTAGAAAAAGCCCGGAGAGCAGAATAATTCCGATCAATTTAATGCCGAGCGCGATCATAATCGCAACCACGATGCCGAAAATTGTATCGTTCCGGCGAACCGGCACACCCTCAACTTGAGCCAGGTCGGGATGAATAATTTCAAGAACGAGCTGATCGGAAAGTTTTGCCAAGCTGATGAGTGAAAATAAACCCGCTATGCCGATCACCCAAACATCGAGAGTCGATAAGGCGAGGATATCGCCAAACAGTAAACTGAAGAGGTCAATCCGAACGTTTTCAAGGAAGGTTAGGAGAAAAATGCCAAGCGCCGCCACAGTTGCAAACAAAACACCTAAAATTGTATCGAAAGAGAGGCGGCTTCGTTTGCGAATTTCAAGCACTAAGATACCGACTCCGATTGCGAATAAAACCGAACTTAAGCCTACATCTAATCCGAAAAGCACACCTAACGCCACACCAGTGAAGGCCGAGTGAGAAATCGTATCAGTGTAAAAGCTCATCCCGCGCATCTGAATAAAACTTCCAATCACGCCGCCGATCACGCCAAGGATCACGCCAGCTAGAATCGCTCGTACGAAAAATGGTTCAGTGATGAGTGTGGTCAAGGGTAAGATCATGGAATTTCTTTCCCAGTGAGCGGGTATAGTGACGCAATTCAGCGGTGTCGTGGGTGACAGTAATTATACTGACATTGTGTTCGGCGAGCAGGTGAAGAAGAAGATCAACGATTTCGGTGCGGCCGAGCGCGTCGATTCCTGCCGAGGCTTCATCGAGCACGAGAAGTTCTGGGTTGCGAGCTAGGGCGCGTGCGAGAACAACACGTTGCAATTCGCCGCCCGAGAGTACCGATAAGCTTCGATCGAAGAGTTGATCAATCTTAAGTTCACTACAAAGTTCGCTTGTGGGATGCGAAAGTGATGAGAGAGAAAAAAATTCACGCACTGTTAGTGGCAATGTGCCTCGAAAGTTGAATCTTTGCGGCACATAGCCAACTGCTTGAGCTGGAAATCGGTTCAGGCGTTTCTTGCGATACCAAAGCTCTCCTCGTGTTTCGAGCAAGCCAAGCATGCCCCGCAGTAAAGTGCTCTTACCCGAGCCGTTTGGACCGGTTATCGCCAACAGCTCGCCTTGCTTGAGCTCAAATGAAATAGGGCCAACACAGGGGCGATCATTAAGTAGGACAGTGAATTCTTTAAGCTGAATCATTCGTTTTGGTCCTGAACATTGGAAAGAGAAGACGTCTTGTCAATCGATTCAATGTCGACTGTTGGTTGAAGCGAGAATTGATTCATTGAAGAATCTGTAAAGCGAAAACCAATGAGGGTTGCGATGCCAATGCCGAGAGTTACGCTTAAAGCAAGAAGCAAGAGCGGATTCACCGCATCTCCTTTTTATTTGATTCGAGTAACATCAAAAAGGGTGTTCGTAACCCAGCCAACGAGCCAAAGAATAAGCGCGGCGACCAGAGCAGTGGTGAAATTCGCGATGTCGAAACCTTCGATAAAAGAAGCCACAAACCAGAGCATAAGAGCGTTGATAACAAAGGTAAATAGCCCAAGCGTTAGAATGGTGATCGGTAGAGTGAGCAGGATCAGGATGGGGCGAATGATTGCATTGGCGAAACCAAGGATGAGTGCTGCGATGAGAGCGGTGTAGGTGCTGGCTACGACAAAGCCTGGGACAAGGTATGAGACAAGAATCAATGTCAGGGCGTTAATGAACCATCGTAGTAGTAGGAACATAGATACTCCCTTCCCCTCAGGATAGATAGTATGCCTATTGCCTTATTATGTCATTGCGCGGTGAGCCTGGCAATCCATCAACGCTTGAGCGTTGATTTACTCTCCTCCTTCTGATAACGTAACAAGCGTTGTTCTGTATGGAACATTCTTTTCGATAATAATTCCGAGTAGCGCCCCGCCAGCTGGCGGGGCAGAGCAAAAAATCTATATTGGTGAGACTGATAACCTTACTGAGCGATTAATTGCTCATAACGATCACCGATTCGGTACGAGTTATACAGCTCGCTTCGATGGTTCTTGGGAACTAGTACATCACGAACAAGTAACCAGTCGCCAAGAGGCACGGAAACGAGAAAAGCAATTAAAAAGTTATCGCGGTCGTGAGTTCATTAGAAACAAAATCAATAATTCAGGGTAGCTCTCCGCCGACAGGTGGAGGCCAGTAACTCGAAGATTCATAATCCCGGGTAGCTCAATGGCAGAGCAACTCGCTGTTAACGAGTAGGTTGTCGGTTCGAATCCGACCCCGGGAGCCAGAGATTTGAACTTAGCCGATCCATGCGGAGCTCATTGATCGGTATGGCGCAGTCATGGTCTGCGCGATCTTTGGCTACATTTACGAGACTTGTTCTAATAAGATGGAGGAGTTATGAGCGAAGAAGAAGGTAATTAGTGGGAAACGTAACCAAAATAGATGCTTAGAAAGCGTTTAAATAAATTGTCATGACGATGATTAAAACGAAATTCAATTTCTTTTAAGTACATTGGAAAATGATAGCTAAGTTGGACGGCGTTGTTTGTGTTACCGTCAATATATGAAAATTATGGCAGTTTGGGGGAAAGTTTTGCTAAAAAATGAGCCAGACTGGCTGCTTCATTTACGTGAGCGAAATAACAATTTCTATGAGTATCATGTCACACTCAAGCAACCATGTTGGATTGATGAATCTCAATTGCCCAAGATCGAACAACAGCTTAGCGACTGTTTAGCAAAATTTAAGGTCTTGGACCATTCAATCGAACTGAACTTCAATAAACTTGAAGTGGATGAAACTGATGGGATCATCTTGCTTTTCGCTCGCAATCAACAACTCATCGCGTCGTTGCAAAAAGAAATTGTCAGTTGCCTTGCCAATTACGGCAATTACGTTTCTCCAGAATCAGAAGAATACGAGGCAAATTTCAGGCCACACCTTACCTTAGCATTTGATCTATCGCCTGATGAGGTAAAAAGTGTATCCAATCTGATTCCAAACAATCCAGTTCTCAATGGAAGGATCACCCAGCTCGTCCTCTCTGCGGTCAAGGAGATCAATCCAAAGGAAGCGACCAACCCTTCAAACTTTATCATCTACAGCTTATAACTGCAGCTTATAACTGCAGCTTGGTCCGAACGTCTCCATGATATGCTCCTTAACTCACTATCACTACAGCTGTCGCTAGTGGATGATGACCAGCGCGTTCGGAATCTGTCGTCCCGGTCCGACTTTGTATGCGCCCCGATAGACCATTGCGCTCGAGCCGCCGCCATCGATATTCATGGCCGAGTCGACTCCCAATGACACCAGTATCTCCGCCAAATCCGAGATCGTTGCGCCCTGGGCAATCACCGCATAGAGTGTCTGCCCCCTTAAGCCAAGCGCGCCGCGGGTGCTCCGGGTGGTCCGCTGCTTCTCGTCGAGCGACCCCTCATTGAGGACGTTCTGTCCACCCTCGACGAGGCGTGGTGCGGAGTTCATCCCGGCCGCCAGCTGATTGCCAGGCATTCCAGCTCCCAAAATAACGCGCCTGGCCGTTGCCGAACGCGAGGAAGGGATCGAGCTCACCCAGACCGTTGCCTTCGTTGATCATGACGCCGAGGCGAGAGTTGTATACTTTCCAGAAGAACGCATTCCGTTCTTCGGCGCAGCTGGCGCCGTAGCTCGTTGGGCAGAAGTAGGTACCATTGATGCCTGAACTGGCGCCATTGTCGTTGACGTAACTCATCAACGATCGCACAGGACAGTCATCAGCACAGTCTTGATCGTTGGCGGTGTCGGTTCTTACTTGCACCGACGCGAGGTTGAAGGTCATGATATGCGCAAGGAAATCACCCCGGCTGGTTTGGACAGTTTGATGAGCGTAAGAGCTACTCGCATCTCCGCTTGGCGGGTTCGATGGCGAAGCGGCCATTGGCGCCGGGGCGGGTGGCTGGGTCTCTGGGCGGTTGGCCGCTCTGCCGGCGTTGGCGGTCTTGGTCGAGGTTGACATTGGCTAGGCTATGAACGGCGTCAACCAGCTGAATGGAACCGAACAAGATCCCTAGTCGACCGGCTTCCCGGATAATGTCTCGCAGCAAATTGTCGTAAGCCGTTTGCCCAGCGCCCGTCAGCAATCTATTTTTAAAGCGCGTTAAGCTGGAGTGGTCGGGAACAATTTCATCGACACCCAGCCCAACGAAGTATTTCATTGAGAGTGTGTCGTTGACGGCGGTTTCAGCGCGTCGTTCGCTTAAGCCGTATAGATAACTGACAAGCAACATGCGCAAGAGGACGGCGGGATTGTAGGGGGGTCGACCATCTGTCCCGCCGCCTCAGTACCATTTAAGACAGCGAGCAGTGAAGGGCGCCCAGTTGATTCGTTCTTTGGCGACGCGCAAGAAGTGATCTTTTGGGACGACCTGATCGTACAAGAATGAGCCGAAGAAGCTGTTGGTTGTGTCTAACTGGAACCGAGGTTGTGTTTGCGTGCTCATCTTAATCCTCCTTTTTGCTTTATTCGCATCATATCTGATGGACAGGTTTGGAGCTAGAGGATAACTAAGAGGGTTTTTCAACGGTCTCCGGTCATTGCTTGTAATTTTTAAGCATGATATATTTAGATTGCAAGTTTTATTTAAACTAACAATTACAAAACTATTATGCCAGAAAAACCATCAAACTTTGGGGAGCGGCTCCAGCAAATTCAGTCGGAACTTACGAAAACCCCAGAAAAACAGGCACCTACAGCCGAGGCTACCGAAAAAAATGTGGAGCAAGCTGAAGCGACTGGCGAAAGTCCAGCGGCTTTGAGAGAAAAATTTTTACGTTACAGGCAGTTACAGCAAGAAACAACTGGCTTTTCAGTTGAGGTTGAAGACATAACTTCTCAGCTTGCCCAAGGTAAGCAATTGCTTGCTGAACAAGCCAGCGCGACAGAGGGTCCGGAAAAAGCAGCGGCTTTGCAACAACTCCAAGAACTTCTCAGAGAGATGCTGACAGAATTAGAAAGGCTACAAACCGAACAGCGGTCACGAGAGCAGCTTCTGCAAGAACTGATGACTCCTGCTTTTGAAAGAGTCCTGGAACAAACGGCAAGAGCAGAAACTGCTTCGCGAGAAAATATTGAGCAACTAAGAGAACTTCTTAGTCAAGACGCCGAACTTCACTCAATTCATCGTTTAGAACTTCTAGGGAGGTTATTCGGACTGGAACCCTCACAAGACAACAAAAATGCTTTGGCAGAAGCAATTAAGACAATGGTTGCAGAGCACCATTATTACGGTAGTACAGGTAGTGAGGATGCGGCAGGAACAGCTATCTTGAAAGCAATAGAGTTATCGGATGTCCCACCTCAAGTAAAAGACCTTATTGAGCTTATCCGCCCATCTGCTGATTATCTTGGAAAAATTGGCAAACAGCAAGCAGAAACTGTTGAGAGTCTTTACACCTACAGACGAGATGCAGTCTATAAAGCACTCGCGGACAAAAATATTCGCCATACTATTGCTCAAGGTGACCCGGAAGCCGCAGAAAGAATCTTCGCAAGTGAACTAGAAGAATTGGAGCAACATCGTGACAAACTTCATACATCTGAAATTTCAAGTTACCAGCACTCAATAGTTGATTTGTATTTAAAAGCTGGAAATGTTGAAGGTGCAAGAAAGTTTGTTGCCTCTGAACAGTTTGGCGGTAGTCGTGATTATGATGCTTATGTTGCCATTTTCAAAGTCAGCGGCGATAAGGCTGATTTAGAAAATGCGCGCTCAATGCGAGTTCACTATTCACATTATAGCCAAACAGAAAAATGGCAAAAAATTGGTCAGGTTTCAGGTGAGCAAGTGGACATGGACAAAGCTAACCAAGCACTTGTAGAAATGAGCACCCAAGACCATTATCCGACAGACCGCGTGTTTAGCTTTTACGAACGAATGAACGCCCTACCGGGCATCGACAAGACAAAACTTCAGGAAATTCTGAGGGGAAAAGCCAAAGCTATGAGCCAGTTAGACCGCGCTAAGGCATATATTACAATTGCAGGAATGAGCAAAAGACCGGAAGACGAAAATGCTTTACGAGCAGAAATACAAGAAACTTTTAATCATGAACGTGAATTTGAGAGAGGTGCCAAGAGTGTTGTTTTCACGGGGCAAGAATATATTGATGATGCGGCTTCGGGATATGGTTATTTACTGAAAGACTTTTTACAATATGTGAGTTCTGACCCAGGACGATTAACACCGCAAAACAGGCAGATTGCGGAACGTTTACTTAGCCGCTATGAACAAACATACCCGATGGTAAAAAAAGAAAGTAGCCGAGCTCGTACTATGTTTTGGGGGGACATAAACGGCGCAAAAGAACGCGTTGCCTCTTTGTTTCAAACACCCGAACAGTTCCAGGCCGAGCTTGGTAGGAGCGACTTAAAAACCGTTTATAAAAAAGGCTGGGTAAAAATACAATATTACGGAAGTGGCGGACGGGTAGATGCAGACCAGAAAGCTCTTGAAGCTGTAGTTGATACCTTAAAACAAAAATGTAAAGACGCCAAAGAATTTGGTAACTACCTCGGTGATTTTATTTGGCGATTGACAAACCAAGCTAGGACCGAACAAGATTTTCGTTTTTTACAACGGATTATAGAGTCAAACAGAAGCGAAGAAGTAATTCCAGCTTATGATAATACAATGGATTTCATTCACTCACAACTTGCTAAATTTTCAGCACGCACTCATGAAGCCGACCAACACATAACGGAACTGAAAGATAACTACTGGAAAGGTTCAACAATTGCCGAGGTTGCCAAACTACGACGAGACCTCAGTCGTATGGGTGCATGATTCAATTCGCAAATTTTTGAGGGGGGGGTGGAACGGCGAGGACGGGGCGGGAATTCATTTTCCCCACACCCCTTTTTCTTCCCGCCCTGCCCGAGTGCAAATCAAAGCATTGACCGCGCCTCGCGGTTGGCCAAAACGAGGTTCATCTCCCGTGCGATTTTGAATTCTGTCTCGTTTTTAGTATGGCTAAGTTCACATTGGAATTGCAACACCTTGCATTAAAGTGCGAGGTGTATGAAACACACAACCCATCACACTCAATTAGTCGGTCAGGAGCGAGATATGATTGCGGTTTGGCGAGGTCAGGGAATGGGCATAAATGAGATCGGTCGACGGCTTGGTCGGTCGGGTTCGACCATCTCCCGCGAACTGGATCGGAACGGTCATCGGCAAGCTGGC
>JACPKC010000003.1 GCA_016187225.1 Candidatus Berkelbacteria bacterium
CGCGATCGATCTGAAATCAGTCACGGGCATGCAACATGGTCTGGGCGTGCCCAAGACGGCGATGCTCGACGAGTTGCTTGCGTGGTGTCGAGCCAACGCGATCGATCTGAAATCAGTCACGGGCATGCAAGCCGGTCTGGGCGTGCCCAAGACGGCGATGCTCGACGAGTTGCTTGCGTGGTGTCGAGCCAACGCGATCGATCTGAAATCAGTCACGGGCATGCAAAATGGTCTGGGCGTGCCCAAGACGGCGATGCTCGACGAGTTGCTTGCGTGGTGTCGAGCCAACGCGATCGATCTGAAATCAGTCACGGGCATGCAAGCCGGTCTGGGCGTGCCCAATAGTAAAAGAAAACAGGAACTTTTGAAAATTCTAAAAATTTAACTCCCCAACGACTATGCCGTGTTATCCTTTCAATTTGGCACGGATGCAAAAAGGTGTAACGAAAAGTTTAGCGATGGCGAAAAGAATATGGTGTCATCGGAGAGTTGAGGCTACTTGCAATACATAGAACTCATTGTACAATCTTCCCGAGACAGACCATGAGGTAACCAACAATGTTCACGGCCGCAAATCATCAGATTCGGAAACAAAAACCCGCTTGATGCCGATTGAGGAAACAGTTCGCACCGAGTAAACTAGTGCTAAATTTTCAACAACCACTCATAAAGAGGAACGATTTGAATCTTGATACCGTTGCTCCTTAACTCCTGCCGTTCGCCAGTAGTAATAATGGTTAGTTTTCGAATCTGCTTGAGTTCATGCTGGGCGGCGATTAAAGCTCGTTGCTCTCGATCGATGATTGCTGGCGTATCGAGCCGTTCGGCAACCTGAATTAAAGCCCGCTGAACTGGCAAATAAAAATCTATTTCAAAACCTTGAGTTGTTTTGTAGTAGTAGATAGCTTGAGCCTGACGACGCAAGGCTAAGAAAACGGCATTCTCCATCAACTTGCCAAGGTTTTGAGAGAAAGCAAAGCCAACTGCTTTAGCTAAACCGGTATCAATGCCATAAAGTTTTTTTGCGGCAATCTGCTGTTTTTTTACAGAATAAGCATATTGGTTAATCACAAAAAATAACCAACTGTTTTCCAGGTAACCAAGATAACTGCTGACGGTATTCACACTGCCGAGCTTTAAGAGATCTTTGAGTTTATTGAACGAGATTAATGATGCTAAATTGCTGACCAAGAAAAAAGCGAGTTCCTGCAGACTTTTGACGTTCTCGAGCTTGTAGCGGGTAGCAATATCCCGATATAAAACATCATCGTACAGAGTTTTGTGAATTGGTAAATCGGGATATTTAAGGGCGTCGGGAATGCCACCAGCTAAGAGATATTCACGCGCCAGCTTTTGATATCGACCCCGTTCCCGCGCGCTCGGTGCGAGTAGACTGGGCGGTTTGACTTTTCTGAAAATTAAAAACTCTCGAAAAGAAAAGGGGAATAGTTCAACACGCAGTGAACGACCGGAGAGTCGGGTTCCCAATTCTTGGCTTAAGAGCGAGGCATTGGAGCCGGTAACAATAAATTTATAACCTTGATCATGGAGCCGACGAACAAATCTTTCCCATTCGGGCACATTTTGAATTTCGTCCAATAAAAACGTTTTCTTTTCGCCAAAAAGATAGACCAACGTCTCATGGAGACTATCAAAGTCCTTGACTTGAAAATTTAGCAATCGCTCGTCTTCAAAATTTACGAAGTAAAAACCATTTCTAAGATACTTTTGGGCGATTTGCGTCAGTAAGGTAGATTTACCCACCCTTCTTAAGCCGGTAATAACAGTCACTTGGGGCGCACCAATAATTTTTTTAAGTTTGGGCAAAATTTCTCGCTCCACACCCAAATCACGAGCCGCAAAAGTCTCGTATTGCTCCTTGAGAGTGGCGATAAGTTGATTTCGTTCAATCACTAAAATCAATCTAATTAAAAAAGTTTTCACTGTCAATGAAAACTTTTAAGAAATAGTTTTCATCTAGAATGAAAACAATCGATAGAACCAGGCCAACTACTCGATGTCAACTTAGGCTTAAAGCAACTTCTTGAATTCAGTTTCACCGATAATTTTTACACCCAACTTCTTGGCCCGCTTGGCTTTAGAACCCGGATTGGCGCCGACGATGACGTAGTCGGTTTGATCGCTCACCGACCCGGAGGCTTTGCCGCCGTGAGCGCGGATCAAGGCTTCCGCTTCCTCGCGGCTCATCGTCTCGAGCGTGCCGGTGACGACCAAAGTTTTGCCTTTTAAGGTTTGCGATTGGCGCGCGGGCGGCAAAATTTTAACGCCGTTCTCCCGGAGTTTTTTTAAGAGCGCCCGGTGGGCCGGGTTTTGAAACCAGGCCGAGACGCTTTCAGCCACAATTTCGCCAATGCCCTCGACTTCTTTAAGTTCGGCAAGTGTGGCTGGTTCGAGGGCGGTTAACGACTCAAAATGTTCGGCTAAATCATTGGCGGTGGTGGCGCCGACGTGGCGGATTCCAAGGGCGTAGAGGAAGCGATCGAGGCGGACAGTCCGGCTTTTCTTAATCGCCGCAACCAAGTTCTGCGCCGACTGTTCGGCAAACCGCTCGAGCGGCTCGAGATCGCCCTCGGTGAGGGTAAACAGATCGGCCGCATCCTCAATTAAATCGGCGCCGATCAGTTGATCAAGAATCTGCGGCCCGAGGCCGTCGATATCAAAACCGCCTTTACCCGCAAAATGGCCAAGTTGTTCGGCGTATTGAGCAAAACAACTTTGGTTGGCGCACCGACTGACCGCTTCACCCGCCGGTCGGACGACCAGTGAATTGCAAATCGGACATCGTTTGGGCAATTTGAATTTCTTTTCCTTGCCCGTGCGCAGTCGGGCGAGCGGCTTGACGACTTCGGGAATAACGTCGCCGGCCTTGCGCACGATCACCGTGTCGCCCAGGCGGATGTCTTTGCGGGCAATCTCATCTTCGTTGTGCAGGGTGGCGCGACTGACGGTCGTGCCGGCGACTTGAACCGGTTCAAGCAAAGCCACGGGCGTGAGCGCCCCAGTTCGGCCGACTTGGACTTGAATATCAACCAGCTTGGTGGTCACTTCTTCGGCGGCAAACTTGTAAGCAACGAGGCCGCGCGGCGCCTTGCCCACCACTCCCAAACGCTTGAAAGCGGCTGTATCGTTGATTGAGACGACGATGCCGTCGATCCAATAGTCCGGATGACGGATGGCAGATGACGGATGGCGGAAAGAGTGATGATCAGTCAATCGGCGCTTTGCATAGTCAGTATGAAACTGTTCAACTGCTGCAAGTGAGTGGGCGGCGAGCGAGGGTGAGGTTTGAAAACCAAGCGCCGCGAGCAAGCGATGAACGAGTTTATGGGTCGGCAGAAAATCGTGCTGACGAGCAATCCCAAACCCAATAAACGAAAGACCGCGCGCCCGAGCGAGTTTAGGATCAAGCTGACGAATCGAACCGGCGGCGGCGTTGCGCGGATTGGCCAGGAGTGATTCGCCCGCTTTTATTCGCGCTTCATTGAGTTGCTTGAAGGTTTTTTGGGGAAGGTAGGCCTCGCCCCGCACCTCGAGCTCACCGGCTAAAACCTTTTTAATGGCTTGATCGAGCGTTTGCCGCTCGCTGGCGCTTAAATCTTTGATCGCCCGTCGACGCGCCTCGGCTGACACAGCGAGTTGAAGGGGAATCGCCTCGATCGTCCGAATATTATGAGTCACATCCTCGCCGACCCAGCCGTCGCCGCGAGTCGCGCCTTGAACCAGTTGACCGCGGCGATAGTTAAGGGTGATCGAGAGGCCGTCAACTTTAAGTTCAGCGAAATATGGTTCGTGAACTGTGAACTGTGAACTGTGAACTGTCTTCTCTAAGCGTTTTTCCCAGGCCTGTAATTCCTCGATGCTAAAAACATCATTCATTGAAAGCATCGGCTCGGCATGAGTAACTTTGGCAAGACCCGCGACCGGAGCGCCGGCGACCCGCTGGCTGGGACTGTCGGGTATCACGAGCTCGGGAAACTGTTCTTCTAGCTCCTGAAGTTCGTGTTGTAAGCTATCCTTAACCGAATCCGGCACGATCGATTCGTTTAAGACGTGATAGTGATAACGGATCCGATCAATCTCGGCCCGGAGTTTTGCCAAACGACGTTCAGCATCCTGTCTCGAAATTCTTGTCTGTGTCATCTTGACTTGTTAATCATTGCCCGCAGGCGCTTGATTCGGTCTTTGACCGGCGGATGAGTGGAGAAAATTTTCACAAAAAACGACTGTTCCTCCTCTTCAGTGAGTGGATTTTCGATATAGAGATGACTGGTGGCGCTCGAAAGGCGAGCGAGTCGATGAGGACTGGTAGCGATTTTTTGTAACGCACTCGCCAAGCCTTCCGGATAACGGGTCATTAATGAGCCTGTGGCGTCGGCTAAAAATTCTCGTCTGCGAGAAATCGCAAGTTGGATAAGTGTAGCCGCGAGCGGAGCAAGAATAGCGGCAACCAGGAGTGCAATTAATTTAAACTGATCACCACCGCTTTCACGATTCCGGCGCTCCCCACCCCACCAGAGCGAGCGCAGAAAGAAGTCAGCGAACAAACTAATCATACCTACCAAGACGACAACAAGTGACATAAGTCGAATATCATAGTTGCCAATGTGCGAAAGCTCATGAGCGAGCACGCCTTCGAGCTCTGTTTTGTCAAGTTGTTCGAGTAAGCCAGTCGTGACTGCGATCGCCGCGTGATTCGAATCACGACCAGTTGCAAACGCATTTGGCGCGGGATCGTTAATAACATACACTCTCGGCTTTACGA
This sequence comes from Candidatus Berkelbacteria bacterium, assembly GCA_016187225.1. Lineage (NCBI taxonomy): Bacteria > Candidatus Berkelbacteria > Candidatus Berkelbacteria bacterium. Next base: position 4,784 of record JACPKC010000003.1, read on the forward strand.
GACCGGCAGTGATCGCAAGATTCTCGACTTCCCGGTGAAGAACCAGGTAAGGCTCTTTGCGCGGCGCCTCTTTCGCCCCCGATATCGCCAGCGCCACTTGGTCGGAGTAGAAGTAGCCAACCCAGGCTTGGATCAAAGAAATTCCAACCGCAAAATAAAGAATGACTGGACTTTCGTAATACCAAGAAAGTCCCCAGCCAAGGAGAATAACCAAAATTAAGAAACAACCGAGCAAGATAACGCTCTTAAATTTATTGGCGCCAATTTCTCTGTACATAGCCTGGATTGTATCAGTGAAAAGATCGAGTTGCTACAGGAGTAGGATGAATTAGATATTTAATTTTTCGGCGTACTGACCGATGATCGGGAGCGGGGTCATTTTACCGGAGAGGGCATTAACGACGCCGGTAATCCAGAGTGCGACCACACCCAGCGCGATGAGCCAACCAATCAAAGGTATCCAAGCGATAAATCCAATCACGACAGATACCAAGAAGAGTACCATCCCCTGCTTAGCATGGTATTGAGCATAAGGCGAATCTTTTTTGGCCAGCAGTGGAATTAAAAAAAGAATGCCAATATAAGCGATAACGGCCCAAAGTTTGTTTTGTTCTATGTCACTTCTAGAATTAGACAGCGTTAGATTTGCCATATCATCCCTTTCTTACTCAAACTTGACTTTTACTGGCTCTTTCTCACCTTGAGCCGCCTGAAAAAATTCTCGATCCTTAAAATTAAGCTGGGTGGCAAACATGTTGGTTGGGAAAACCTGGAGTTGAGTGTTGAAGTCTCGAACATTGCCATTGTAGAAACGCCGCGCGGCCTCGATTTTATCTTCGGTATCGGTTAATTCACTCTGAAGGCTCAAAAAATTCTCACTCGCCTTAAGGTCGGGATAATTTTCAGAAACCGCAAAAATACTCTTAAGAGTCTCGCTTAACTGATTCTCCTTGGTGGCTTTATCGGCAAGATTGCCCGCTTTCATTGCCTCGGTTCGCGCTTTAGTCACATCGGTAAAAAGTTGTTTTTCATGCTTGGCGTAAGCCTTGACTGTTTCGACAAGGTTCGGAATCAAGTCATAGCGGCGTTTGAGCTGAACATCAATATCGCTCCACGCTTCATCAACACGATTACGGAGAGTGATTAAACCATTGTACGCGGCCACAAGCCACAAGAGCGCTAAAACGACTATCCCGCCTAGAATCCAAATTAATATCATCGCATATCCTTTCTTAAATTATGATAGAGAATAACTTATGAATTGCCAAGAATATATAAATTGAAATCGCCAGCCTTTTTGCCTGCCGGGTCGTCATTATTTTCCAAAACAGCGGTTAAGATAAAAGATTTGCCGTCTGAAGTATAACCATAGTAACGATTGGGCGCGTTAGGATCGCTCGGCATTTTGCCAAGGTAGGGTTCGAGTCGAGAAGCAAGATCGGCGTTCTGATCGAGCCGAACAACGCCTTGAGCGCTGGGATACGTGAAAGGTTTAGTCGCGGCGGCGAGCGCCTGCAGAGCTTCTTTGATCTTTTGCAAGTCGGCTTTGCGCTGGGTATCGCGACTCGCCACTGTTTCGCCAATTAAAATCTGATTTCGCTCAAGCCAAGCTGTGAGCGGCTCCTCGATGAAGTCAGCGCTCGAAGGCGGTGTGATAATTGCGCCGGCGCCGTACGATCCAAAAAGCACTCTCATGTCGAATGAGTCGCTCGAAAAATCGCTCTTAATGAGTAAAAGATGAGGCAATTTATCCTGCGTGCCAAGCCAGGTTTCAACTTTCAAATTACCCGCGATCACAGTGCCACTCGCAATAAGATCGGCGAGAGCTTGAGCGGGCACAGTCAGCCGGTAGCCCTTAGTTTTTTTACCGTTGATTGTCTTACCCCGAAGACGCTTGCCCTCGACGCCAACGGTGGCAAGAGTTTGATAAATCTTGTCCCATTTTAAAGGTTGAACATTCGCTTGAGCTAATTCACTAACCTGACTTTTAGTCCAACGACTGCCGGTTTCCACTTTTTGCGCGTAGAGCGTTTCACCATCTGTTAGAAGATCAACGCGCAATTTTTCCTGTTGTTTGAGGAGTGGTTGGGTTGTGGTTGCGCTTTCGGGTAGAGTAAACGCCCACTCACTGTGAATAAGCGAGCGCGAGTCAGCTATCTCCTCCGTCAAACGGGCTTGAACTGCCAGACCGACTGGCTCATCCGCCAGAACCTGGGGTGCAAACAAGACTGACAAACTTGGGAGTGTTGGGAGTGTGCCGAGTTCAAGATTAGCTTCGAGATCGACATGATATTGAGTTTGATTGGCAAGGGCGCCACTGGCCACTAAAAGCGCTTGATTCGGTCGATTTGAAAGCCCCCACCACTCTTCGATTCCAAGCGTAATCAAACCAAATTCACTTAAAAAAAATAGGCCTATGCCAAGCGCCACGCCGGCCAGACCGAAAATTAAGACCTTAATACTCACTGGCCAAGTGCGGCGCGGCGGCTGGGGCAAAGGCGCGCTGTTGATTGAACGCGGAATATGCGGCGCTGGAGGTGCAACTTGAGCCGGCGCCAATTGCGATGCGGGTAAAGGTTGAGGCGATGGCGCTGTTGGAGGAGCTGGCAATGGTTTCGGCGCTAAGGCAGGAATCGGCGATGGTTGGGAAGCTGGAGTTAATTCCGCCGATGCAACTTTTGGCAAGCCATTAATCTGTGCTCGCACATTCTCAAGCGAGCCCGCTTGAGACGGCGCTGGAGTTTGAGGCGTAACTTGAGTCGATTTTTGCGGACTGATCGCTTCGTCTCGTGATGGTTCTAACCACGTCGGATCAATATCATCTTTATCCACGCTCCCCTCCCAAACAATTTTAGCGCGATTTTAGAACCAGTTCCATGATTCCTTCTTGAAACGAACGTTGCCAAGTTGGAGCGAAACCGCCGGAAGGCGAGGAGGCGTATCGGTTGATACGGCAACAAGGCATCCGGCGCGTTACAGCCCAACTTGGAAAGGTGCAGTTATCAGAAGGTGATCATGGAACTGGTTCTAAAACCACTCTAACACTCACCTCCGTTTTAACGCCACCCCCAAGCTCGATCGAGGCCCGATGAATGCCCGCTGATTTAACGGGGCTAAAATTGATGCTTTTTTCTGGCAGACCGAGAAGTTTAGCAATCTGTTTGGCCGTGATGGCGGCATAGAGTTTGCCATCAATGGTACCGCGCGCTTCTATCCTGACTTCCTTGTCGACAAGTGTTCGCGCTCGGTCGGCTAAGATTTTTTTTGTTTGCGCTTGTTCAATCCGTGCGCGCTTAAGTTCGGCGACTATTTCCTTTGCTTTCGGATCGGCGGCAAAGATGGCAAATTTATGCGGAATCAAATAATTGCGCGCATAGCCTGCTTTTACTTCCTTCGCCTCACCCGCCTGTCCCAGGTTAGGAACTGATTTTAAGAGAATAATTTTCATATTGTAATAATAATGGGTAATGAGTGAGGAGTGAAGAGTGCAGTATAAATGAAAGCCCGGCGCGAAACCGGGCTGAAAGCTCCTATGTCGCCGGTATCTTCAGATACCGTTCGATCTCCTCGAAAAGTTCCTGACTGATTAGGCCAACTTCGAGATAGAGATCGATCAACTCCCAAATCGTGTAGATCGACACGATTGGGTAGCCGGCCTCAATTAAGACGCGACGACCGCCCTGGTCGCGATCGACGAGAACGACGATCCCGCCCACCTCGATCCCATACGTCTCGAGCACGCGGATCGTTTGGAGTTTTGTGTCCGCCGCCGTCAGCACGTCATCGAGCACGAGCGTTCTCGAATAACCGTATAGTGGCGTAAGCATCAGATTGATGCTGTAGCCAAACTTATTTTCGGTTGGCGCCTTGGCGAGCTGGATAAAATCCAGCTCTTGCCCCCACCGTCTCCGTGCGCGCACATACGCCTCGGCGAATTCTGTCGCCGCGTCGGGCACACCGACCACGCAGTGATAGCGCAGTCGATGTGAAAGAGCAACCTCGTGCATCAACTCCACGATCTGGGCGATGTGGTATTCGCCCAATGGCCCATTTTTCGCGTGGGTTATTGTGCGTAGATTCAGATAGAACGGCGATAGCGGGAGCTCCGGATTTCGACTGTGCGCCTTCAGTGAAAATCCCTTGCCGTCCGGCGACCGATCCTTCGTCTGAAAGGCGCCGATATTGTACAACTCGAGCGCAAAGGCTTTTTTATCCAAGACAAATCCTCCTTAAAGAACAAAACTCGCTTGAGTATAGCGAGTTTCAGAAGGAGAGCAAGTGATTTTTATTTGAGTAATTCAACTGCCCGATCGAGTTGTTCGTCGGTCTCGGTGTCTTCGAGTTCATCCACGACTGCGTCGGGCGTAATCCCTTCGCCGTTAATCGCTCGACTGGTCGGCGTTAGCCATTTAGCAACCGTGAGGCGGAGCGATGAGCCATCCGAGAGATTCTCCACTTCCTGAACCGAGCCTTTGCCGAAGGTTTTGGTCCCCACAATCGTGCCCTCGCCACGATCTTGAATCGCGCCCGCTACGATCTCTGACGCCGAGGCCGAACCGCCATTAACCAGTACAACGAGCGGAATATCCGCCAGTTTTGGTTCAAGTGTTGGATCAAAATCTTTCCTCTCCCCTTGTTTGTTTTCTTCAATCACCATCGGTCCGTCTTTCACAAACAAACTGGCAACGTCGATCGAAGCATCTAAGTAGCCTCCGGGATTATTGCGCAGATCCAAAATAATTCCTCGAGCTTTTTTAGCCAGAATCTGATCGGCGGCTTTAGCAATTTCGCTTGTGGTATCATCTGAAAACTGAATGAGATGCACATAAGCTAGACCATCATCGCGCTGACTATACTCAAGCGAGGGCAGTGAGATTGTCTCGCGCCTCACTTTATATTCGCGCTGTTCATCAACGCTTTCGCGAATAATCGTAAGTGTCACCTCGGTTCCCGCCGAGCCACGGATCGCATTGATAAGTTCATTAAGTTCAAATTCACTTGCATCACGGCCATCAATGCCTAGAATCACATCTTTGGCCTTAAGGCCGCTTTTAGCCGCCGGTGAATTTGGCAAAGGCGCCACAACTATAAACTGATCGCCCTCTTTGGTAATTTCAGCGCCGATGCCACTAAACTCGCCTTGAATTTCCTCAAAAAATTTTTCAGTTTCCTCGGGCGTTAGAAAAAGGCTAAAACGATCGCCGAGCGCGTCAACTGTGCCGCGAATCGCGCCGTAGAGCAGTTTTTGACGATCAATCTCACCCGGATAACGTTCAATCAACCGCTTATAAACATCCCAATAGAGGTTGTAGTTGACGTCATTTGGCTGACCAAGCGCAGTGTTGATGAGTTCGCCTGCTTTTGAATCTGATTTTTCAAGCATGATCTTACCACCAACCAATGCGCCGAGCGCAAAGGCGGCCAAGAGAGCCAACCAAATTCGTAAAGCTATTATTTTATTCACTAATAGTTCCTCCGCCCAAAATTAAACTGCCTTTTGAGAATACCACGCTCTGGCCGGGTGAGATAGCGATTTGAGGATCGGCAAAGCCAATAGTGATTTTTGATTGATGATTTTTAATCATCGATGGATCAGAGATAACTTGACAGACTTGCGGCTGTTGACCATGGCGAATTCGAGCTTCGATCTGATCATTAACTTGAGGCGGGTCGTTAATCCAATTTAAATCCATCGCAACCAAAATTTTACTGGCTGGAGGTTCAACATCAACTATCAGTTGATTCCGAGCAAAATTTTTGCCGACAACGTAATAATGAGGCCTCGAGACCCCGCCATCCGATATCTGAAACCCATGCCTTTGGCCCAATGTATAGAGTGCAACGCCGTCATGCCTACCGATTTGCCGCCCTTGATGGTTGACGACCACTCCGCATTTGGTTTTCAATTTTAAACGCAAAAAACTGGCCACGTCGACAGGCCCGAGAAAACAGATTCCCTGACTATCAGGCTTGTTAGCCACCGGCAGGTTGCGCCGACGCGCCTCTGAGCGAACTTGCGCTTTAGTCAAGCAACCAATCGGGAAAAAGATATGAACAAGATCAGCGCTAGTCAATTGCCACAAAAAGTAGGTCTGATCTTTCTTTATGTCGGTTGCTCGGTGAAGTGTGTGAAAGGTTTTGTTCGAGCGAGAATGAATCTGTGCGTAGTGTCCGGTCGCAACGGCATCAAACCCCTCGGCGCGGGCAAGATCCAGAAGAATGCCAAATTTCATCGAACGGTTACACAAAATATCCGGATTAGGCGTTCGTCCCTCGGCATACTCCTTGAGCATGACGTCGACTACCTGGGTTTTATAGGCCTCACGAACGTCGATCACGGTAAACGGAATACCGAGAAATGCGGCTACTCGACGGGCATCGGCCACATCTTCTTGCCACGGACAAACACCGCCCATTACCCCAGTCAAGTCGTCGCTCCAGGCACGCAAATAGACGCCAACCACTTCGTGACCAGCCTCTTTTAAGAGGGAGGCGGCGAAGGAAGAGTCTACCCCACCACTCATTCCAAGGAGAATTTTCTTCGGCATAACGACCGATTATACCTGGTTCGAAGTCAGAAAAAAACCCTGATCCTCATATCCGGGTTTAGGGGGGCGATGTCACTTTATGCTAGTTCCTACTGATATAAGTATAGAGCTTTCTCCCTCTTTGTTCTTCTTCCAGTTGAAAAATTGCTCGTATTGTATTCCTCCACACTACAAATGCCCCAAACGCTGAGATCAGTACTATACCAACAAAGCTGATCGTGCTGATCCATTCGCCTATGTCTCCTGGGCGCGGAGGCAGTATGGTGGCGAATACAGGTGGGGCAAAGATAGTAAAAGCAAGAAGCAATGATGCTATTACTATGCTCAACATTCCTTTATCAGTCAGCTTCCTTTTCATCTCTACCAGTCGGAAACTGACAAAGATAAGCGGCAAGAAAAAGATGACTTGACAAACAATGAAAGCAAAAAGAAAAAGAAAGAAATGCCTCACTTGGAATCCTTGCTGTTCAACCGCCAGTAGAAATTGAAACACCAAAAGACCACCAAACAGGAACTGGCAAAAGGCAAAGCACCCAATACTCTGCCAGTGCTGCTTCAAGTTTTTAAACAACCCCTTAGACCTCCTTCAAATTTTTCCCAGAAGAATATAGCAAAGATTCATTCTGATGCATATCCGTTGAGGTTAACCCGTTACTCTTTGCTTTTTACTTGTTTCAGACCCTCGAAGGCGCGGAGCACTTCGAGCGGAACGGCAAACACCACGGTGTTTGATTTATCCGAAGAAATATCGTTGATCGAGTTGAGTGTGCGAAGATGAAGAGCGCCTGGACTTTGAGAAATAATATTCGCCGCTTTAGCCAAATTGCCAGCCGCCTGCACTTCGCCTTCGGAGACAGTAATCACCGCTCGACGCTCACGTTCGGCTTCAGCTTGGCGAGCAATTACCCGTTTCATCTCTTCCGGCAATGAAATATCTTTGAGCGCGACGCTCTGCACTTCGATACCCCACGGATCGGAGGCTTCATCAATAATTAAACGAATTTTCTCCGCGATTGTTGCGCGTTCAGCCAAAAGTTCATCGAGCGAAACTTCGCCGACTACATTCCGCATCGTCGTCTGGGCAAGGTTTGAAACCGCCACGTAGAAATTTTCCACCTGAATCACAGCGCGTTCGGCATCCCTAACCTTGTAATAAATCACCGCGTTAATGCGAGCCGAGATGTTGTCCTTTGTAATTGCCTCTTGATCAGGCACATCTACGGCTTTCACGCGCATATCTACCCGGACCCAACTTTGAATAATCGGAAAAACTATTCGCCAGCCCGGGTCCATGATACCCGAGAATCTACCGAGGGTGAATTTGACCCCGCGCTCGTATTGATTCACCTGCCGAATACTGATGAGTATCAGCGCGACCAATCCGCCAATCAAAAATTCATTCATGCCAGCCTTTCAGATGAGTAAATTTGCCTGCATTTTACCTCTTAAATCTGACAGATACTAGAGGTTATGGCGTTCGAGGCGGATAGAACGGACCGAAAGAGTACCTTCGCCAGTTGCAAAAACCCTTGTTTCAAATGCCGGTGTTGACATTTCAGTTGTAACCTCAAGCGTTAAATCTTGATAGATATTCGCTCGTGTAAAGTCAGCACCGCGAAGTTCGCGCGCAACGCTTGTGACACCAACGAAATCGACTGTGCCGATGACAACATCATCGGTGCGTGACGAAGCAAGTTCAAAGTGAACTGTGTACGCGCCGGCTGGTAAGTAGACGTACGGTCCAGCCAATAAATACTTTGCTGGTTCGCCTTGCTTAAGGATGGCTGGCTTGCCGAAAGGTGGAGAAAACGTGTCGGAAAATTCTAGTTCATAGTTGGTACAGATTTCACGCTCACGCGCCACCCCATCTTCAAGCCAAGTTGTAATGATGTTTGGTTGATCGCCATCTCCCAAACATGGATTCAACTCGATTCTTGCAGTCTTTTCCTTAAAGAATATGTTTGATTTCTCTGCGAGTGAACCAGTCTGTCCAGCGCTTGAAACCACAATCAGCTCAAATTGATTCTGGTATTTTTTGGGAATAGTCAGTGTAAAAATGCCGCTTGCATCGGTAGCCGTCCAGGCAAGCGGTTGACGTGTGCCACGCAGGAGATGCCAAAGACTCATGAACGGATCAAGGCGCAAAAAATTATCTGGGTGAAGCACATCGCTCTTGGCGGTTGGATAGGCGTTCACAATCAGACGCGACGCTGGCAGTTGCCCAGTAATAACAACTTGATCGCCAACTGTTTCAGGCGGATACACAGCCCGCTCGCGGATTGTCCGATCGCTTGGCGCCGAGAGAGAGTAGATGCGACGGCTAAATGCACTCAACGAAGTGGCAACTAAGTCCACATCATAAGATTGAAAGAGATCGCCCAGTTGAGTTTGATGATCGGCTGGCGCGCCAGTTTTGGTTGAACGGAGATCAAAGAATGCGCCATCCGAGCGATAGAACGGAAATTGAATCGCATCCGAAAGTAAATAAACTGGTTTCTTCTCATCTAAAGCGGTAGCGATTTTTGTTTTGACCGCGCCAAAATCAACATCGGTATCGCCGTAGCGAATAAACTCGCCCGCGTAGCCGATCCAGTGTTTAACGATATTTGTGCCAATAAAAATTCCGTCCGGCGAGAGTGTCTTTTCAACTGTCTCCAAGCGATCATTGGGCGCGGGCTGATTTTGATATCGATTCCAAACCGCGATACCAGACACGACTGTAAAAAGCAAAAAAAACGTAGCGAAAGCCGTTCCAAAATGCTTGCGCGGCGCGAGCGCGTCCAACGCAATCGCCGCGAGGAAACTCAAAGCTGGTACAGCGAAAAAGACGGCCCGACCATATAAATTTTCATAAATATAACTCGATCCAAAAAGCGCGCCGGGCAAAATCCAAAGCGCAAGTAGAATAAGAGCGCGTCGATTCTGTTTTGCAAGTATAAGAGTTCCCATTAAGGCAAGTAGAATCCCCACGCTGCCGAACTCCGCCGTCAAAAGGTAAATCATCTTAAAAAGCGAAAGTGAATCGCGATCGTTGATATTGCCTGTGACTAAATAAATCAGAGCTTCCTTGACAGTCTGAAAGTCAAGGACGCTATCTGGTGTCTGACTCGCCGTAATCAGTAAATAGGCATAGATGCCAGCGGCCGCGAGCGGCCCAACGCCAAAGATAAGCCACCGCCAACTTGAAAACTTAAGTGGCGCCGACCGATACCAAAGTACGCCCAGCCAGAGAACCGACCAAAGAGCGGCTTGAGTGTGAAAGAGCAAAGCGATTCCCAGTGAGATTCCACTCGCAAGCAGTGTCCAAACAGTAATCGGGCCAAGCAAAAGTAGGAGCGCTAACAAAAGAAAGGCAATCATTCCTGGATCGACAAGAATACTCCCCATGCCCATAAAAAACGAGTTAAAAGCGATCAGAATTGAGGCCAAGAGAGCGACGCGTTCTTTCAAACCAAGTCGGCGGGCAATAAAAAAAACTAGCAGGATGATCGCGAGGCTTGCCGCCACGTTCACGATCGCCGGCGCGGATGATTCTGGAATAGTTAAGCCAATTGCCTCGCCGCCTCGCTTAATTAGCCAGCTTGACCCGACGTAACCAGGATGAAACGGCGCGTGGCCGGTTGAGGCGGCATTCAAGAGCGAATAACCATTTGTGCGCCAAACGTACTGGGAAGAATCGAAAAAGTCTTTCGAGCCGTCAACCAGCTGAATGCGCAAAATTAGGCTGACGAGAAGGATCGCGCCCAGCGCGATCCATGAAACGGGTTTTAGAAACTTCTTATCTCTCACCGGAAACTATACATCGCCGGACAGTCGTTGGGGTTGACCGTCACATAGGTCGGGCGTTCATTGATGCGCATGTGCGTGCCGCAAACGGTTGCTTCGCCGTCGAAGCTCGTTCGCCAAGCAGCGACTTTATTGCCAAAACGGTATCCCCAGTAGTCGCCGGCGCCATGAAGAACAAATAAGTCGTCAAGATAGGCACTTCCTTCGTAATAACCGCGCTCACCCAGCCGATCGATCAAAATACTATCAAAACGAATTGGGTAGTGAATGACCCCATCGTTTGCTCCACCCCAATGGGAACGTGCTTCGGCATTCACAAGGTCGTAACGCACATACCGCCAACCGCTTGGAAAGGTACCGAGCATCAGTTGATGAACTTGGTCGGTCGCATCTTTGATGCGCATCCGCCAGATGTTCGACGAGTTGTCGCCGTCGATCCACAAACCAATCGTTGTCGGCGCGCCTGGGATTGGAATCTCCTTGCGCGCACTGCAGTAGGCGCTCCCAGAATTGCTATTAAAAGCATAATAAAGGCGCATGCCTTTACCCTCGCGCCCGGAGTCGTGTCTCGCCTCGCACCGAGTGGTATTCGCCTGCTCCCGTGTATCCCAGTTATCAAAAGTCGTAAAATCGTCGACTCTTTGCTGGTCGGCAATTAAAACTTGCCCGGAGTAACTTCGACCTTCAATCTGGCCAAGCATTTCCTGGAGACGATCGTAGGCATCCTTGCGAGTAAAATCGGTGCGAAGCATGCCGTAGTTGCCGGTGCCATCATCTTTGACGTGATAGAGCGAGATGATTTCCACCTCGGGCAAATCGCGAGCGATCATGGCTGAACGCACTTGGTAATCGGCCTGTTGTTGATCACCGCGGCCCACGCCAGACTGGCGGCCGAATTCAGTGAGCCAAACTCGCTTGCCGCCGCCGTTGGCTTTGATGACAGCCACGGTTCGACGAAGTGATCCCAAAAAGTCTTCACCACCCTCTTCAATCTCTTCCGGCGGCCGATCTTTGTAGGGGTGAACCGCGACACTATCGAACGCATCCTTGGCGCCGTTGACCTTATAAAGCTCATAGAGAAATTGCGGATTAACGTCGGCTAATACAATCGCATTGTTATTGACGGCCTTAATCTTTTGATACGAACGGTGGAGATAATCTTTATAACTGCCCGCGCTCATGCCTTCGCCGTAAGGTTCGTTCATAATTTCCCAGGCCGCGACCTGACTGTTGAATCGCTGAACCGCTCGATCGACAAAATTGCCCCAATCGTCAACACTCGGCAAGCCACTGCAATCATTCAAAAGGCCGATGACACGGATGCCGGTGCCATTGAGAGCATTCAAAGCATTCACATCGCCCTCAAACTCTGTGCCGGTTGTGTAGCAGATTTCGATGCGCGTCCAGCGGATGCCGGCCATCTGCATCTCCGAGATGATCGTATTTTGGTTGCTCGTATTAAAGCGAGTCGAGAGATAACTGCCGATGCCGTAGGTGGTGTCGAAGGCCTGGGAAGTGGCTGGAAGCGAGCTCAACGCCAACACGCCAATAGCTAGAACCGCTGCCTTCAAAAAAGTGTGTTTCATAATCAAACCCTCCTAAAAGAACTACGCAATAATTCCAATCTGATTTTTTCTACAATAACACATTCAGGACTTACACACGTAATAAGTATTTTCTTCGACTCGGAAGTGAAGCGTTCCGGTGGAAATTAAGCAAAAAAATCCCCGCCTATTGCTAGATGGGGAAGATGAGATCGGAAAGTACTTTGTTACTTTACGATCTCAAACGATTGTGGCGATATGGGTATCAATCATCTTCTCTTTGAGACGCGAAAAATTACCTTATCGCCAACGCTTGAGGCAGGAATGTGAACGATGCCATTCTCTTGAGAGATTCATTCATTTCACTTTCCTGCCAAATTTTTCTTACCAGTCCTCGCCGTACAGGCGTTCCGGCTCCCGGAGATCCCGGGCCCAGAAGCGCTTACCGGAGGGACTGGTGGATTGCTTGCCGGTATGAAGCTCCCACCAGGCATACCAGAAGTACTTGAGGAACTTACTGGCGGCGTGGCGACGGGCTCGGGCATCGAGCCACACTTTCGTGAGCGTCAACTCCTTGCCTTTGTCAGTCGTCGCCACCACCGTGCCAAGTTGCTCTTGGCGTTCCTCTTTGTACTTCCGGTAATACCAAGCAAACTCTGAATTACTCCGCACCAGCTGTTGGCCGAAGAGCCAGATCCCCTGGCGGAGTAACTGGTGGAACTGGGCGCTCTCGCCACGAATAAATTGAGCCGCCCGCGGTCGCCCATTCTGCATCACGTGCCAGCCAGTGTACTTTTGAAAGCCAGCCAGCTTCGAGAAGCGCCGGATGTCCACAATCGGGGCGATGATGCGCGCGGCAAGCCGCGGCCCCATCCCTTTCACCGGTTCCAGCACTTCAGTGTAGACCGGCAGCTTGCCCAGCTGCTTCTTGATCTCTCGCTCGAGCTCTTTTTCGTACTCAAGGAGAGAATCAACCGGTCCCTTCCCCTCAACAAGTTGGACGCGGTGTTCAGCCGCGATCGCGCTGGCGGAGGAGTCGAGGAAGTACTCCTGGTCGCGCTCGAGGCGAGTGGTCCGCTGCTGGAGGCGTTTGCGGATCTCATCTTGGGTGGCAATCAACTGGTTGATATACACCCGGATGAGCGAGATCCGTACGTCCACCTCTTCAAACGGGCGGAAGTGACTGCACTCCCCTTGATGCACCAGCATCGCCATGGCTGAGGCAGACTGACACCGCTCTACCTGTCGCCCTCCCTCCTTGGTCAACTTGGCCGGTGGAGACAGTTGGTCACTGATTTCCAAGATCTCTTTGAAGTGGTTGATATCAAGGAAGGTCATGCGGTGCACCGACGCACCGCGTTGGTAGGCACCGATGAGCAGTGCGTCACCAACACCACCAAGTGGTGCGTAGAGCGTGTCAGCCTCGGTGAGCGCGTTGAGGAACTCAACCCGGGGGTTGTAGTTCTCTTTCACCTCTTGGTCGTCGACGACTACCTTCCGGGTCGCTTCGGGTGCGAGCAAGAGCCACTCTGGCTTCTTGCTACCTTTGAGTGAGCAAACGACGGCCGGCTCGATGTCGGCCGGGATGACGATGTACTGGGCCATGCCATTGGCCCTCCCTTCTTAGATTTGCCTTGAGGTAGAAAAAAGAGCCGTTGGGAGTGCTCCGACTGCCTTATTGGTAGCCCACACTTTTCCTTTGGCTCAACTGATATGGCGCAGATGAGACCTGATGAATTCACTTATGTGACCACAAGCCTTCTCTTTTCAGCGCCAGTGGCAATGCGTGCTCGAGGTAACGCCGTCGTACTTTTATGAAAGAATCAGACAATTACCTTTCCGAGCACGCAAACTTGGCGGGATCAGTTGAGACGGCAGGAATTGCCTTAAAGGCATCCACCCATTTCTCTTCTGATCCCAAAACGATTTGAGGCAGGAATGTGAGCGATGCCGTTCTCTTGAGAGAATTAATCCCTTCACTTTCCTGCTCTCTCGATCCAAATGGAACGGCCATGGGGTGAGCGACCAAAATGCCTTTTGGCACCACTACTATTCACTTTTCCCACGGCCAAACCTTGAAGCAGGAGTAAAGATAAACCGATTTACCTTGAGGTAACACACTCTTTCTTTTACTCCTGCTAATTTTTTTCGTGTTGTTAACGAACGAGTAAAAGTGACTGCTTTTCCTCTTTTTGTCAAGCTACAAATGCCTGTCTCGGGCGTTTTTTTTCATGCAACCTTCCCCACCGTAAGAGTCGAGAACCTAAAAGAGACCAATGATGGCGAGCAAAGTACCCCTTAAAAATTACGACTGCCACCTCGTATCTTTCACCTTGTAGGTGTAAGGATGGGACTAATCCGAAAATTCCTGGGAATACATTACGCCGTATAAACCATTGCGAACAGCGCCGATGCCGAGTCGGCCATAGTTCGGCGAAAGAATATTTGCTCGGTGGCCTTCAGAGTTCATAAGACCCGCATGAGCAATTGGGGTACTCGGCGCAAGAGCAAGATTTTCACCGGCGGCAAGATAAAAGATGTCAGCCGCAGTGAGTCGATCAAATGGGTCGAGGCCATCAGGGTTCAAATGCGAAAAATACTGTCTCTGCCACATATCTTTACTATGAATTCGACCAACGTTCGCCAGTTCCTCGCTCCACTCAAGTTTGGTCAAATTATTCTGTGCGCGCGCCTCGTTCACCAAGCGAAACATCTCGCGTTCAGCCTGCTCATCAACCGTGAGTTCGCTAATGGGAATTTTCGGATTAAAGGCGGTGACTTCGCTTTTTTCCGTAATTGTGAATGCGCCCTGGAGTTCTTTAACGGCCGGCTCGATAATCCGAGCAAAAGTGGCCTCAAGCGCTGGCTGATGAACAACGAACGGCCGCGCGAGTGTTGCTTGTTGAATCGCTGATCGCACCCACGGCAAAATCGGAAGAAAAAGAAGGAGGTTGATTAGAATAAATAAATTGAGCGCATGGCGAATCACACCAAGCGCGGCGCCAACCATCCGCTGGTTTAAGCCGAAACGAATGATTTTGGGCACAAACCGAAGACTAAATGAGAAGACTGCCTGGAGCGCCAATGGCACTATCAACAAGATAAGTGTAAAGGCAAGAATCGGCTGAAGCCCACTTGAAAAACTAAACTCGCGGCCAAGCCAAGTGCCAAAATTATCGAAAGTAAGAAAGGCTAAACCAACGCCAACACCAAAACCGATAAAATCCAGAATAAGCGCCAGGCCGCCACGGCGCCAGCCATCAAAAAAGGCGGTCAAAAAACTTAGAAGAATTAAGCCGTCAAGGATTGTCATAAGTTTATTGTGATCGATAATGGCACCCCAGACAACGCAACAGGACCAGGGTTCCGAGAGAGGCAAGCAGAATTATTATCCAGATGGCGACAAAAAAGCCCGCTGGGTAGACTTGCGTGATAACATATTGGTCGGACGGAAAAACCCAGTTGCCTTGAGGAAAAATGAACTTATGGAGCACAATAAAAGCGCCTTCAAAACCAAGCCCCGTTATAAGCCCGATTGTCGCGAGAAGACCAAGCGACCCTGTGATGACTGACGTTTCAGCGAGTCGAAAACGCGCGAGGATTAAGCCAATTAGGGCACCAGGCAAGATATATATGCCTACTTTCCAGATAATCAACGTCACGTCCTCAATATGAGCATATTCTCCACTGGTAAGAACCGATTGATCTGACTTAGCCTGTCCAAACCATGACTTAACGCCAACAAGCGATGTGACTTCTCGATCGATGATGTTCCGCTCACGGCTTGCGAGTGGCCCGTCTGGCGGAATAAACGCGAAAATTGCTTGGTGAAGAATTGGGGTTGAGACTATGAAGAGTACCCAAAACGCAAGCGCTGCCACGGCTAAGAAAAATGCGCGCAAGATTGACATCAGATACCAAAAAAAGCTCGGGTATTTTTTGTCGTAGCGACGGCAATCTCCTCGAGGGTGAGTTGTTGAACTTTTGCCAGCGCCTGGGCGACATCGACCACGTTGGCCGGTTCATTGTTGAGGCCGCGCCGACCAAGCTTGCCGGGCGGTGTAAGAGTCGGTTTTTGCGCTCGGACTCGCTGGGGCGGCAAATAAGGCGCGTCGGTTTCAACCATCAAACGCTCGAGCGGCAATTTCGCCACCACCTCGCGCAACCAATCGTAGTTGGGATAGGTGATAAGCGCCGTCAGCGAGATCAACCAGCCGCGATCAAGCGCCTGCGCGGCGATTTCGTAGGGCGCCTCGAAGCTATGGAGAACAGCTCGAACTTGAGGGTAGCCAGCCGCAATCGCGAGCACATCATTATAGGCTTCACGACCGTGAATGATCACCGGTAAGTTGTGTTCGGTCGCCAACTTCAAAAACTGACCAAACGCCTCTCTCTGCCGCACCCCCGTCTCTTCTTGGGTGTGATGGTGATAGTCGATGCCGACTTCGCCGATGGCAACCATATTGCAAGATTTATGATTGATGGCAGCGTTACCTGACGAAGAGCGATTAAAGGCGGGCTTGCAATGATGAAGTAATAAATTACGCAAAGCCTGGATTGCGTTTTTAAGTTCAAAATCCTTTTTAACCACTTCATGTGGGTGAATGCCAACAGCGGCAAAAACACGTTTGGGATATTGACCGGCAAGCTCAACCGCCCTTTCAGATGTAGCCACATCCAAACCCGGCACGACCAGCTGCCGCACCCCCGCCTGCTCCGCTCGCCCAATCGCCTCCTCCACCGACCAAGCAAGATTAGAATCGTTCAAATGACAGTGAGTGTCGATGAGCTCATGTGATTCAGAATTCATAGTTCATGATTAAGGCGTGGAAACAACGGCTGGGCTTGGCTGGAGCGGAGTTGGGCAAAAATTTGCGCCGAGGTTTCGGGCATGAAAGGCATGAGGCCGGCGGCGATCGTTTCAAGTTGCCGATAGGCGGTCGTCAACACGTTGACGAGTTCGTGGTTCATGGTTTCTGATTCATAGTTTTTAATCATTTCCCAGGGCTTAGCTTCCTCCAGCCGTTTATTGGCATCGCGGACAATGAGCCAGATTGCTTTTAAGCCCTCGTCGAGGCGCAATTCTTCAATCGCTCGATCGGCGTCGGCACAACTGGGGGCGGCGCCGGGCTCGATCTTGAGTTCCGATCGACTAATAAGCGTCACTGTTCTTTGCAAGAGATTGCCCAACCCATCGGCGAGATCGGCCTTATAAACTTCGGCAAAGCGATGAGCGGCCAAATCGCCATCAGCGCCAAACGGCACTGCCGACAGCAGAAAGTAACGGACTGCATCTGCACCATACCGATCAACTAGCTCAATCGGATCGATGACGTTGCCTAGGGTTTTACTCATCTTTTGACCGTCGATGGTAAACCAACCGTGGGCAAAAATTGTTTTAGGCAGATCGCGCCCGCCCGCTATTAGCAGAGCTGGCCAAATTGCCCCATGAAACCAAAGAATTTCCTTAGCCATAAGTTGAACGTTCGCTGGCCAAAAATTTGAAGCTTGTTTGATTTCTAAAGCGGAAAGATAATTAAGCAACGCTTCTACCCATACATAGAAGGTATGTGATTCATCCCAAGGCAAAGGAATTCCCCACTCAACATTGGGGCGAGAAATTGAAATGTCTCGAACCTCGCCTTTAAGTCGGGCAAGTAACTCGTTGCGACGATAATCGGGCTTAATAATAATTTGATTAGATTCAATCGCTTGGATAACTGCTGAAATATATTTGGTCAGGCGAAAAAAATAGTTCTTTTCATGACGCCGTTCGGGAGTGAGATTGGGATGATCGGGGCATTTACCATCAACCAATTCTGATTCTGTTTTGTACGACTCGCAACCGACGCAGTAGAACCCTTCGTAAGTTCCAAGGTAAACATCGTCATTCGCCTTAAGCTGTTGAAAATATTCTTTGGCAAATTGAATATGCTCTACGGCCGTGGTGCGCATAAAAATATCGTTCGAGATCGCGAGCGAGCGCAACATCGTTTCAAATTGCGGCACGAGCCGGTCAACAAATGCCTTGGGCGCCAGCCCCGCCTTTTGAGCCGCATCGGCGATCTTCTGGCCGTGTTCATCGGTGCCGGTGAGAAAAAAAACTTGCTCCGACCCTAACTTTTTCCGCCAATAACGAGCTAAAACATCGGCCGCGACCGTGGTGTAGGCATGGCCAACATGTGGCTTATCATTGGCGTAGTAGATGGGGGTGGTGACGTAAAGAGTTTTCATATCTAGTATTCGATACTAAAGCCTACATAGCCATGAGGTTCGGTCTCGTTTTGAGAAAGACTATCAACTTTTGCATCCGGCAAATCAGGATAATTGATTTTTTCAATAAATTGATCAATCAGTTCGCCTGCGCCTTCGACATGCGCCAAAACGGTGCCATCGGTGTTATTGCGCACCCAACCCGCCACGCCAATGCGGCCAGCAATTTGCCGCACCCAATCCCGAAAGCCAACTCCGGTTACCTTACCACTCAATGTAATATCAACCGCTTTTTCTAGTTCAGACATGTTCTTATATTAAGGAGGGATCAAGCTTTTGGCAACTGAAGAAGAAGCGAAAACTCGCCGCGCGGACTTTGAAAATGCGTAAGAGATTCTTCCAAAGTGCCATACCAGAGCTCCTCAAACTTTTTTGTCAGCTCACGACCGATCACAAGATGAATTTGGCCGCCAAAAAGCTGGATTAGATTTTCGAGAGTGCGACGGAGACGTTCCGGAGATTCATAAATAACAGCTGATGAGGCGCCATAGTGACCGCTGTATTCCTTGAGGCGACGAAGCGTGGTTTCGCGTCCCTTCTTCTTAGGCAAAAAACCGAAAAAAACAACGGGCTGGACTGAAAAATCGGCGATTGAGATCATCGTTGTCAGCGCCGAGGCGCCTGGAATGGGCACAATTTTGATGCCGCGTTGGTTACATTCGCTCACCAACGCCGCGCCCGGGTCGGATACCTGGGGCGTGCCGGCATCGCTCACCAACGCCGCATCAGCGCCGCGGTCGATTTGATCAACAATGTTGGCAAGCCGAATCCCATGCACATGTGAATCAAGCCGCAAGAGTTGAGCATCGAACTTGCGGGCCTGTCTTTGATTCAAAATCTTGCGCGTCACACGGGTATCTTCAGCCAGAATCAAATGGACCTGCTCAAGCACCGTCAGCGCGCGTTCAGAGAGATCGCCCAGATTGCCGATCGGTGTTGCGACTACATAGAGCGTTCCCATTATTGCTCTCCTTTTTTCAAGATCGCGAGGAGCCTAAGCCAGTCGGCCAGAGATAGTTGTTCGGCTCTTCTTTCTGGAACGATTTCAGCTTGAGCGAGGAGCTGTTTTGTCTCGGTTGAACTCAAATGCAGACTACCGCCCAGCGAATTATGCAATTGGCGCCGGCGATTGGCAAAACCAGCTTTCAGAAGCGTATGCAACGCCCAAGGATCGGCTTTGGGTTGATTGAGATCAAGGCGAAGCAGGGCGCTCTTAACTTCTGGTCTGGGCTCAAAGGCTTCTGGCGACACAATTTTTATGATTCGGGCTGTGCCAAAAAGTTCAATTAGAACTGTTAAAATCCCGCGCGCGCGCGAACCGGGTAAGGCGGTGAGGCGCTCGGCAACCTCTTTTTGGATAAGGAGTGTCATCGATTCCGGCCGTGGCGCTTTATCTTGAGCGCGATTGCGATAGTCGCCAAGCAAAAACTTAGTCAACACCGGCGAGGTGATCGAGTATGGCAAATTTGCAACGATTTGATAAGGAGCAATCAAAAGTTCCGAAAGAGGAGTAGCCAGAATATCGCTCGCAACGATTTTTACTTGTTTACACTTTGCAAATTCTCGTCGGAGAAATTCAACAAGCGCGCGGTCTTTTTCAATCGCGAGCACAAGCCCGTTTGGCAGATGCTTGGCAAGGGCGTGCGTTAATCCACCTAAACCAGGGCCAATTTCAAGAACTCGCGCCCGAGGCGCGAGTTCTGCAGTGACTATGATAGTGTCGAGGGTATCTTTGTCGACGAGAAAATGTTGGCCGAGACGTTTTTGGGCAGTTGATTGCCCGGATCGCATTAACGCTCTCACCTCCGCTCGATTAAAAAGTAAACTCATTAAGGATAATATAGCAAAAACAATCCGACGTTCACAACATCATCACCTTTGAATGTCAAATTAGTCGTAGTCCTTTTCGAGCCGAACTTGGATTCGACCGACGCTAAGCGGCGCGATCAAGGCAAAGGCATCGGCGGTCAAATCAATTAGGGCGCCACCCTGAATCCCTCGATCGGTAATAATCACATCAACCGACTTCCCATTTGCAACATTCGTGACTCGCACATGAGCCCCAAAAGGCAGATTGTTATGGGCGGCTTGCAGACCGCTTCGAAGCGAGTACCAGGTAGCTTGACCAGTTCCATAACTGATTATTTTAGTTCCTTCGATAATTACCTCATCTTCTGATTCGCGAGCAATCTCAACGCGCGCAAGTTCACGGTTCACTATCTCGTCATTTTCTCGCTTAACGGTAAAAATCTTCTTTTTAAGACCATCGCGTCCCTTGTGTTCAACCCGAGTTTTGCCTTTTTCAAATTCGTTGTCTTGTTTGCGAATCGTTTTATACACAATCGGTTCTGTTTCAAGCTCCTCACTCACTCCAATGCGCGTAATCGCGACCACGCTATCATTTTTAAGCGAAGTCCATTGATCTGGCTCCAGGCGATCATCGCTATCTAAGGCGAGATCAATCTCAGCCAGTAAGTCGGCCACCGTTGGCGCCCAGGTTCGATACTCACGTATTTCCTTGCCATCTATTACAGTTACGGTCGTAGAACGTATAACTTCGATTGTGCTACCAATCCCCAAACTCGGATCCGGAATTGCGGTGAAATGATCTTCAGGATAAAGTGTGACGTCGAGCGCTTTGAGTTGGTCGATGAGTGTAAAATAGCCAGGCGCGCCCATGTAGCGTTCAACTAAATGATCAACTTCATTCATTCGTCTCACTGTTAAGCCACGAATCTCGGCCTCACTGGTTTTCTCAACTGGGACAGATGAATCAGCCAAACTGAATTGCTTAACTGCAAAACCACTGGCAAGAATAATCACCAGGAGCAAGAGATGTCGAACGATAGACGCGCGAGTGAGTCTTTGCATACATGCGACTTTAGCACAACGAAAAGAGGACCCCGCGCATTTGGTCGATAGTCTTTTTATTATTGACCAATGTGTCGTGAGTCCTCTGCCGCCGCGGACTCGCTTTCATTTAGCCCCTTCCTACGGTGACCCGTACAAAAAGGCTTGATCGCTCTGTGTCCGTTTTTTTTGGCGGATGTGTACCACTCGTGTCAGGCAGGCAACGAGTTTGGTACAAAAATGGCTCGCAACGAGGGTTGTGAGCCAAATACTGTACCTAACCCTCCAGTCAGTACACTTCATACGTTCGTTTGTAAATTGCTATTTATACATTATACGAACGTGGGTATTTTGTCAAGACCCCACATACGAGTTATCCCCAATTCGCTTGGGAATTTTAATAGGTCCTTGATAATTTAAATATAGATTTTTGAGGATCTTTTCCAAGTTTGCACGCCCGCCGGAAAGGAGAACTAAATGAGTCAACTCATTTGGTGGAGGCAGAAACATGCCTTCTACGACACGGGGACTGGGAGATGGCTTTTGCCACCCAAGCTAACGTTTTTTTATATTGTTTTTCGTCGACAAGGACAGGAAGCTACCTGTTCAAAAATACCGGATCTGCCTGTATTCGACCTCGACCTCCCCAGTATCCTCAACGCCACCAAATTGAATACGAAAATTGGCGTTTGGGCGTGATACGGGAAAACTTGCTCTCTTCGCGCGTTGGTCAGAGACCTCAAGGCGCGCTTTCTTTATTCTAAAAAAATCCGCCCTAGAAGGCGGACATAAGTGCGTTATAGCGCTCGGGGTTTTGTTTTTGCCACTCCCGAGCGCGGCGGCGAATTCTTTGAATGGCGTTGTCCCAGCTTTTGTGATGCTTGGGACTTTGAAGTCTCTCTGCGGCTTTGGCATTGATGAGAGTAAAAGGAAGATTGACAATATCAAACAGGCTTGCTCGTTCGAGCTCGCTTAGATGCAAAGCATCCAAAAGTTCTCGAAGTAAACACGCGCATTCATTTGTGTTGATCCACTCCTCCGTGAAACAGTTTCCCAAAGAAACTCTTTCATGATAAGTCTCACCACTTTCACGCGAGATGGGCTGGTCGAGCGAAAAACAAATCTTCTCTGGAGTTCGGCGCTGGCGGCGCGACCAAACAACCAGATCAATTAATTTGCGCCGCACGACCATCTTCATGAAGCTTCGCAAACCCCGTTTTGCAAGCGGGTTCCAATCGCGAATCGCTTCATAAAACCCCTCGTTAACAGTTGAATCGATCTCATCGCGATCATTGATCCTTTGGAGAAAAAAATACCAACGCAGGTGCTTCGTTGCCTGACGGCAAAGCTGATACAATTTCTCCCAGGCTTCCTGATCTCCTTTTTTTGCCCGGCGCCACAAGAAGAGCTGCTCCACGGGCTCATCCCTTCTCATGACTATCTCTGCTTCAAGTTTGAGACTTTGAAGCATCTCCTTAATGCGGGGGTCGCGCGTTTTTGGGGTTAAATCCTGGCCTCTCAAGAAACGATAGGCGTGCGTGATAGTCCGAAAGCCGAGGGAGAATTGTCTTATGATGGCATTCAACCCCTTGCCTTCGAAACACGCCTTCTGAACCTGCTCCAATTGTGTTTTCAAACATACTCGACATACGCTCACGCCCGCATGTCGGTTCTGCGTTAATTCCCCGCATAAAATACAAGATTGGGCACTTTCATTGCTAGTAAGAAAACAGGCGCGACAGAATCCTTTGGCTTTGTGTGTGCGCAGTGTTGTCCCGCACCCTAGACACGCATCAAAATCAAGCGACCATTTGCTCTGTCTTTCTTGAGCGCACTTTTGGCACCAGATCATCTTTTGCTTAAGCTTGGGCCTTGGCGCAAAATTGCGAACCGTCGGCTGGCCACAACGATTACATACGCGCTGGCCGTGATGGCGCCAGCTTTGGGTGTAGCAGTTTTTGCACAACCCTCTGCTCTCGCAAGGCATTTGGGTTGTCCCACAGTTGATGCAAGCATCATAAATACAGCTCCATGCCTGCAAACGCAACTCGGCACAGATACTGCACAAAACTGTGCCCGTATTTTTTGGTGCGCAATTACGAATTATCTCCTTGCCACATCTATCACATTGACGATGTCGCAAGCCATTTTTTTGGAACTGTTTGTAACATGAAGCGCACAGTCCGCGCTTCACAGCGCCAGTTTTAATTTGGTCGCACTCTTTGCACGCTCGGGTATTCACAATTCCACCTCCTTGTAAAAGAATCGACCGTAGAAACGGCCGCTTGCCCACAAGCTAACTGATTAGAGTTTTTCTTTCAAGTGAGCGGGGATTTCACTCAAGAAACGAGAACTGGGGTTGGCTTGAATGCTCCCATAAAGCAAGCGCGAGTTGGCGCACAGAAGATACAAGCGTTGTTTGGCTCGAGTCATGCCCACATAGCAGAGTCGACGCTCTTCTTCCATCTGGGCGGGATCCGAAAGCGCTCGAGCATGTGGAAAAATCCCCTCCTCCACCCCTACGATGAACACAACCGGAAACTCAAGACCTTTTGCGTTATGAAGTGTCATTAAGGTTACGGCTTCATGCGTTGGGTCATAGTTATCAACATCGGAAATTAAACTGGTTGCCTCTAAAAATTCCTGCAACGTGGTGTAACTTTCAGCGACGGATTTTAATTCCTTAACGTTTTCCCAGCGACTCTCGCCTTCAACACTGCCATCGAGCAAAAAATCGCGATAACCGCTTGTCACCGCAATCTGCTCAATGAGATCTCGCACCGAGTGAGCGCTCGCATAAGACCGAAACGACTTAACAAGTATGACAAAGTTTTTGACCTTAAGATTTTTCTCGGCGGTTACCGTGAGACCTTCAGAACGAATCACTTCAAGCGCCTTCTTGCCAATTCCGCGCGTCGGCGCCCCGCTCGCTCGCTCAAAGGCAATTAAGTCATTGGGGTTTGCGACCGCGCGCAGATACGCGAGCATATCCTTGATCTCTTTCCGTTCGTAAAATTGAACCGCGCCGACTAAACGATAAGGCACCTCGCGGCGTAAAAACGTTTCTTCTAAAAGTCGCGATTGAGCATTTGTTCGATAAAGCACGGCAAAATTATTGAGGCTTGAAAATTCGCGGCGCAAACTGGTAATTTCAGTCGCAACAAAATCAGTTTCATCGATCCCATCGAGCGCTTCGTAAAGCGTGACGGGTGCGCCCTGGCCATTTTCAGTCCAAAGCTTTTTCTCGGTTCGCTGGTAGTTATTTTTAATCACCGCATCGGCCGCATCGAGAATTGTTTGAGTTGAACGATAGTTCTGCTCGAGCTTGATAATTGTTGTATTGGGATAATCAGATTCAAAGTTCAGAATGTTGCGAAAATTTGCCCCCCGCCAGCCGTAGATCGCCTGGTAATCGTCGCCAACCACACAGATATTGCCATGAGTAGCCAAGAATTTCACAAAACGATATTGAGCCAAATTGGTGTCTTGGTATTCATCGATCAATACGTGTTGAAAAAGGTTCTGGTAATCGGTTAAAATTGCAGGATTTTTTTCAAAAAGCTCAACGGTGAGCATCAACAGATCGTCGAAATCGAGAGCGTTGGCCGTTTTGAGGGCTGTCTGATAGCGCTTGTAGACCTTGGCAACAATTTCCATGAAATAGCCGTCGGCCTGGATTGCATACTGGCTCGACGAGAGGAGCTCGTTTTTGGCGCCCGAGATAAAGTTACGCACGGTCTGCGGGTTAGTCGATTTGGGATCATAGCCGAGTTCAGTTAAGATGCGTTTAACAAGAGTGAGCGAATCGCCCGAGTCGTAGATTGTAAAATCCGGGCGATAGCCGAGCGCTCCGACATCTCGCCGCAGAATCCGCACACAGATGGAATGAAAGGTGCCAAGCCAAGGAAAATGGTTCGGATATCGGTTCAAATTTTGGTCATTGGTCGTTGGAGTTTGTCTGAACATTGGCGCCTGGACATTGAGCATTAACTTGGCAAGACGCTCTCTCATCTCGCCCGCGGCTTTATTGGTAAAGGTAACCGCCAAAATATTGTGCGGTTTTACCCCCTGTTCAACTAAATACGCAATTCGATGAGTGAGGGTTTTAGTCTTGCCCGAACCGGCGCCGGCAAGAATTAAAACAGGCCCCAGAGTGCAGGCGGCCGCTTCGCGTTGCATTGGATTGAGCTCATCCAAAATGGACGAACTGGACGTTTGCAGAGTCGCAATCGATACTCCACGGTTGCTCATCGCATTCGGCAAAGGGTACCCGTTACTTTTCATGTTTGCGATCGATTGATCGGAACTTGGTCTGCGCCGGCATAAAAAAAAGCTCAAGGTCGCCGATCGGTCCGTTTCGATGCTTGCGAATCAAAATTTTGGCGATGTTTTTATTTTCGGTTTCAGGATTGTAATAATCTTCGCGATATAAAAAGATCACCACATCTGAATCTTGTTCAATTGATCCCGAGTCGCGTAAGTCGGAAAGCTGGGGAATATGGTTCGGGCGCGCTTCAACAGTCCGATTTAATTGCGATAAAGCGACGACTGGTATGTTAAGTTCGCGCGCAATCCCCTTCAAGCCACGCGAAATGTCAGAGATTTCTTGAACGCGATTATTGTCTCGCGTCTGCCGACCCTGCATGAGTTGGAGATAATCAATTACAATCATGCCAACACCATGTTCGAGTTGAAGGCGGCGCGCTTTTGTGCGTACCTCCATCACAGTCATATTCGGCTGATCGTCAATAAAGAGCGGGGCGTCTGCCAGCACGCCCATTGCATAGTTGAGTTGATCAAAATCCTCATTTGCGAGATTGCCAGTGCGCAATTTCCAGGAATCAACCCCCGCTTCGCCAGCAATTAAACGATCCACAAGTTGATCTTTGGATTGCTCAAGTGAGAAAAAACCCGTTGGCACTTGATGCTGAACTGCCGCCTGGTGGGCAATGTTGAGCGCAAAAGAGGTTTTACCCATTGAGGGGCGGGCGGCAATGATAATTAAATCCGATTTCTGAAAACCTGAAAGTAAATTGTCAAGCTCGCGAAAACCAGTTGGAACGCCGCGAGTTTGGCCCTTGTGCTCATGGAGCTGTTCGATACGTTCGAAAGCACGTGTCAGAATTGCTTTGACTGGTTCAAAATACTGTCGAATCGACTGTTCCGAAAGTTGAAAAATCAGCCGCTCGGCTTCGTCAACCAACTCTTCGATCGGTCGCTCCTCCTGATAGCCAAGTTCATTGATAGCGGTTGCAATCGTAATCAGATGCCGCAACATCCCTTTTTCATGAACAATTCGCGCATAATGGAGCACGTTGGCGGCTGAAGGCACACGGCTTGTCAGGGTAGCAATCGCACTCGCTCCACCAATCCTTTTAAGCTCTTTAGCGCGTTCGAGTTCATCGGTGACTGTAACCACGTCAATCGCTCGTCTTTGTTCAAACAATCGCAGAATCGCCTCAAAAATCACCTGGTTTTCAGGGCGGTAAAAATCCTCTGGTTTAAGGGTATCCGCAACTTTAATGATCGCATTCTGATCAAGTAGAAGCGCGCCCAGCACCGATTGTTCCGCCTCGAGCGCCTGGGGCGGTAAACGCATGCCCTCTTTGAGTTGAATGGGAAGCGTCAATGTTCTAGCCATTAGACGTGTTCCCCGAGTTTTTCCTGACCAAAAACTTCTAGGACATCTGCCTCTAAATCGAGGGCGGTGCGAGTCTGCGCAGTGGCTAGATTTTTGCCCCCAACCTGGCAGTGCACTTGGATCAAGCGTCCAACGACTGCCTGAAAAACTTCACCTAAAATGGCGGCGTTTTTACGATCGCGCACGCGATCGGCGTAAAAGCCAAAGGGCACCTCGATTTGGCAGGTTGTTTCTTCAAGCGAGACAAGTTTTGCACTTCGCAGGAGCGCGGCCAAAGGAGCGTTTTTCGCATGAATCAAGGTGATGATTTTCTGCCAAAGCGCCGAAAGGTCGCTTGGCTTTTGGTCTTCCGCGTTTGACTGGAGCGACTCGCGCTGGATTGCAGTTTCGACTCCTGGTTTCTTCTTGAGACTATTCTGCGTCGGCGCCTCAACCTGAGTTTGTTTTTGGCTTTCCGCGCCGCGCACGCTTTTAATATCAATTAAGGCGAGTTCGAGCGGTAGCATCGGTGTCGGCGCCCAGCGTTGCTGTTGTTTGGCTTCAAACAAACGTCGAATTAAGGCAACTAGCTCGGCTAAATTTTTTTTCGCATCAACTCGCTCAAAGAGTTTTTGCAAACCTTCAGAACCTTTTACTTGCACTCTGTTAGCTAACCATATTCCATGGCGAAGAATCATTATTAAATCATCAGCGAGCACGGCTGGATCATAACCGTGTTGGGCAAATTTCTCCAAAATTGAATGCGCGAGTTTGAGCTGACCAGTGAGTACGACTCCTAAGAGCTCGATCAACTCCGCCTCGGGCGCGATCCCTAATAAAAATCGAACTTGCTCTGTGGTAATTTCATCCGCGCCAAGCGCGGCCAACTGATCTAGAAGCGAGAGAGCGTCACGAAGGCCGCCATCAGCATGGAGAGCGACTAAATCCAAGGCCTCGTCGGTGATAATAATTTTTTCCCTGCCGGCAATCGTGCGCAAATGGTCAACAATCTCATGGTTGAGCGCGCGTTTAAATTCGAAATGCTGGGTGCGTGAGATAATTGTTTCCGGCACTTTATAGAGCTCGGTCGTAGCCAGGATAAAAATCGCGTGCGACGGAGGCTCCTCCAAGGTTTTCAAGAGCGCGTTGAAGGCTTCCTTGGTCAACATGTGGACTTCATCGATGATGTAGACTCTATAATTTTGATTGCTGGGCTTGAAATTGACCGACTCTTTGAGCGAGCGAATCTCGTCAATGCCGCGATTGGAAGCGGCATCAATCTCAATGACATTCAAGTTATTGCCCGCCCGAATCGCTTGGCACACTTGACATTGCCCGCAAGGTTCATAAGTTTTCTTGGGTGGTTTGTTTTTAGTTTTTTGATCGGCACAGTTAAGCGCCATTGCTAAAATGCGAGCAACTGAAGTTTTGCCGACTCCTCGTGGACCAGAGAAGAGATAGGCATGCGCCACTTCGCCTTTTTGAACAGCATTCGCGAGCGTGCGCTTGACATGCTCTTGGCCGACAAGTTCGGCAAATTTTTGTGGCCGATAAGTGCGATAGAAGTTCATATAAAAAGAGGGACTCCCCTCCTCTAAATTCTTACTCTCTTGAGTTACTCTTTGGTTTGAATAATATCGTCTTCGAGTTTCAAGAGATCAATATCATCCGGCAGTTCAACGAGACCGGCGCGCGCAATTTCGGTCGCTTCATTAAAACGCCCTTGGTCAATCATGAGACGCGCGAGTCCAATGTAAGCATCTTTGGTCTCGGCGTCGATCTGGATAACTTTGCGATACATTGCCTCGGCATCAGCCAATTGATCGTTTTCTACATAGGCATTGGCTAAACCGACTGATGTCTCAACCCGAATTTCATCGAGTTGGGCAATTCTTTCTTTATAGAGCTTGATCGCCTGTTCATGATTCCCTTCGGCTAGGAGCGTGCTTGGTGAGACAGTTGCTGTCGTCGACTGCTCTTCTAAAGTCGACACGCTAAAGACGGCGTAGTACATCACAACAACAGCTGTCGCGACAATCACGACGATTTTTAGAAGTGTGCGCTGATCGAGATGATGCATTCCCCTCCAAGTTTCAGGCTTGCAAGTATTGTATCACATGCTCAATGCAAGTCTCACGCTCGTTCAAGAATACCAAAGCCGCCCAAGACTGCCTCGCAAAGGTAATCCTCCAGCTGGCTCTGGTCGCCCTCGGTCTGCGCCTTGTAGAGATATGTGTAGTAGAGTTGTTTCTCTTCTTGGCGAATGATCGCCGGTGGAAGGTTGCTCCGTAAGAGCATCGCGTTCATGAGGAGACGTCCAACACGGCCGTTGCCGTCGGAAAACGGGTGAATCTGCTCAAATTGGCTGTGCACCCTTGTCGCCAGGGCAATCATATCGGTTGTGCGTCGCACTGTCTGCTTCATGAGCTCTGCGATCCGCGTTGGCACGCTAACGTGATTGGCAGTTGGCAAACTGATGCCCAAGATACGCACCGCATGATTGCGATACGTTCCCGCATCGGCTTGGACTCCATTCATGAGGATACAATGCAACTTAAGAACGAATTCCTCGGTCACTTTACCGCCCCCAGCTAGATGCTCGAACAGGTAATTCAGGGCGGTTTGGTGATTCTTTGCCTCGAGTTGCTCCGTCAAACTTTTATTTGGTAGCGCGACATTGTCAAAGAGCACGGCAGCGGTATCCGGCTCGGTGAGCATGCTCCCCTCAATGCTATTGCTGTGGTAGGTGAGTTTCAAGATAAACTCGTCGCGAATATCTGGATTAGCCAGGATCGCGCGCAGTATGTTCGGGTGCGTGGTTGCCTTGTTGCGTAGGAGCTTTTTCTTAGCGGTCAGTTGGTTGGCCGGAATGCGCCGCTCACCAGTGACGTTTAGGAATAGTTCGTCGATGGCCACAAGTTTGCTGGGGCGTGGTGTCGCCTTGCCGGTCCACCAGTGATTGAACGCCACAAATGACACTCCGAGTTTCTCGGCAAGTTTGGTTTGCGTTAGACCAGTGGCTTTCTGAATGATTTCGAGTTTTTGACGGGTAGTCATAGCATTCCTGACTTCGTAATCAGATGATACCAAACTTTATAAAGAAATTCAATATTTAGATTGTATATAAAGTTACAGTTTCAAGGAATCTGACTGATTGCACAGTTAATTTGTCAATTGAAGAGACTATTTTCAAACCGTTTCTTTGAGCATAGGCATTGGGTGAAAGATTGCTGATGCCTTGGTGGGGCCGGCGATTGTTGTAGAAATTAATCCAGCGCTGGGTAGCCGCCAGCAAACTCTCCCAGCGAGTAAGACGGTCTTCGTTTGGCAACGGCATACTTGAAGATGCCGACAAAGCACAAGTTTACCGATGTATCTCACCAAAGACACCTGCAAAACCTGCTGTCGTTTCATCGATGAGGAGTTGCTCGTGACGCTCATCAATATCATCGATGGCGTTACAACTTTCGACAAGCCCCAACAGCCCAAAAGCATCCTCGATCATGCCGTCAGTGCTATCAAGCAAATGAAATGGGAGCGGGAATTTGAACGCCATTTCGAAGGCGAAAAAATGCGGGTGCGCCGCGTTCATTATCAGGCAGACGTGGTGCCAGATCTTGAAACGATCGTCATCCGCACACGGGACGAGATGAATAGAAACCAAGTCCTAGCATACTTCGGCTGGTATGAGGAGAACGTCCTCGGCTATCTTAGAAGCTAACGATACGGCGCCCGTCAGGGCGCTGATTTCTTTTAATCGCTAAAAACCTTGCGGGGCAATTTAGATTGGTTGACAATCGCCATAAATGTACCAACGTTGATTGGTCGATTGCCGCCGTGAATAGGCACAGGTACGGTCGCTCCCGTTTGGGAGTTATACAAAATCTGGTGATTGCCCCGTTGCCGAGTTAGTTCAAAGCCATGCTTCTTCAAAATCTTGATCAGCTTTTTAGCCGGCAAAGGATGCATGACGTTTGCCCAGGGAGCGCTTTGGAGATTTAACTTCAATTTCTGAAAAGATTGGACGAGTAACTTTGGGAGCAATCGACTCGCCTTGAGCCACTAACTCCTCAAGCCAAAGTTCAAGTACTTCCCGGGCCATTTTTTGCGCTTCTTCAAAAGTCCGACCAAAAGTCACACAGCCCAGAAAATCCGGAAATGAAACATCATAACCACCCTCTGAAGAGGGCTTAAAAATGGCAACATAGAGTTGCTTGTTGGCTGACTGCATGTGTTGAAGATAGCAAACGACTTCAGTTATCCGCAATAGTCCCCTTGACACCCCCCCCGAATTTGGTAAGCTCCCTAGTTCTCGAACCTTGAAAAACTGAAGTCGATGGGTGGCCGCTAAGCGGCCCGTAAGTTTTCAAAGCCTATCGAGATGGAGGAAAGATGAAGGTTCTGATCGTGGACGACAGCGCCCTGTGGATTAGGCAGGGCAAGACCCTTCTTGAGCAGGCCGGACACGAGGTGGCGGGCTTGGTGGTTTCCAACCCCCATGACTTCACCTCCGAGTCGCTACCCGAATCGGTGGCCGAAGAGCTCAAGGAGGCCGACGTACTCCTCGTCGACAAGGATCTTGGCGAAGCCGTTACCTCGACTCGCCTGATCTGCAGAAGGTGATCGCGAAGTTCGAGGCCGCGGGCGAGGTCGACGACCGCTTCAAGACCTGCGCCGAGTTCATCAAGTCCGGAAATCTGGATGAACTCTAGCTGGTCCGGCGCTGCTACTAGCGCCGGCTTTGCGTTCGTTATGGATTTTTTCAGCGCCCGGTGGGGCGCTGTTTTTTTACGTTCAGTTATCTCGACTTTAAACTCTTGATCAGCTTGCTTAACAAACTAACGATTACTACTGCCTCTTGCCTATCGACCGCCATTTTTAACCAATTGGTATAGTTCGTACGTCTCTTTCGCCATCTTGGCCCAACTAAATTTTTGCGCCTGTTTGCGGCCGCGAGCGGAGAGGTCGGCCGCGAGTTTTTTATCGGTCACAATACTGCGCAGGCAAGCCTTTATGCGGCGCGCCACTGGGCGAGGGCAGTGTGAAGCTTGGCGCAGAGAGAGATTGAGTTAGGCATCAATATTTACCTTGGGATACTTTCGTTCGAGTTCGGAGATCGCTTGGGCGTCATTCGCGAGCGGGGTGTTGCCAAGGTAGAGCGTTTGCAGATTAGTCAACTGAGCGAGGTCTGGGAGGTCCTTGATCTGGGTATTGCTGAGGGAGAGCCATTGCAGCTTA
>JACPKC010000004.1 GCA_016187225.1 Candidatus Berkelbacteria bacterium
CAGTTCCCGATGAGGAGCTGCAAGACATTGTCGCCGAGCTTAATGATCGACCCCGAAAATGCCTCAACTACGCCACCCCGAAAGAAGTCTTTACTCAATGCTTACAAACCGCAAGTGTTGCATTGACAATGCGAATGTAGGAGTATCAGGTATAATATAAAAACATGTACGATTGGTCGCGCACCATTAAGCGGACACCCAAGCAAGCGCTCGAACAAGCGATCAATTTTGGACTGAATCGCACAAAACTTGACAGAGCGCTAGTGCGTCGACATTGGCGCTCACTCGAGCTCGATCCAGCCCGCCGCGCTTTTTTAAGGATACTTTTATGGCCACCACAGATCTCACGGCAACGCAAATTGCCTTCCTAACCGCTGTTGGCAAGGAGCCGGAACTAACTCGCCAGTTCTACTGGACTGGTGGCACGGTTTTAGCGGCCGAGTATCTCCACCACCGCATTTCCGACGATATCGACCTCTTCACAGAAGCGGGGCTTGTTGACCTTGAAGCAATCACCGTGTTCCTGCGTCGTGTGAAATCCAATCTTGGCTACGATGAGTTTGACATCCAGACAACTTTCAATCGTAATCTCGTCTTCCTTCGCTTGTCTAATGGCGCGGTTTTAAAGACTGAATTTACCAGCTACCCTTTTCCACGTCTTGAGACGGCGACCCAACAACGATTCGGCGTCAACCTTGATAGCCCTAAAGATATCGCGGTTAACAAACTCTTTACCATTAATCAGAAACCACGAGGCCGCGACTATGTTGATCTCTTTTTTCTTGTTGAGACATACCGATATCAGTTGCACGATCTGATGGCCCTGGCGCGCATCAAGTTTGACTGGCACATAGATCCGATTCAGCTTGGAAGTCGTCTGGTTAGCCCCGATCTATCCGACTGGCCGACATTAGTTCGGCCATTGACCCAAGTAAAACTAAAAGCCTTTCTTCGGGAACAAGCCCGGCAACTCCAAGACGACGTTTTTACAATTTCAGACACCGACCAAGGTAGAGGTTAAGTAAGTGGGTAACACTAATTCGTGAATCTACATCAAGCCTTTGCAATAATTAGAGACGAAAGACCGAAACTGATCTATCGCACCGGCAAACATCAATTGACAGGTTTACTTTGATCAGCTAGCTTCAAAATACATGATTCTCGCTCTTGGGTTCCAGTTTCTTTTAAATTTCATCTGGGAAAATCTGCAGATGGGAATTTTTGTCGGTTATGAGTTTCTGTGGAACGGCGGCGCCCTCTGTTGGCTCGGGCCGGTTGGCGACACGTTCTTTGGGCTCATTGCCTATAGCTTCTTAAGCTTACAGAAACAGGATTGGCGCTGGCTAGTGCGGGCGACACCTCAAGATTACTGGCGAGTGGGACTTTTAGGTCTCGTTTGGGGCTGGTCAAGTGAGATCGTGGCAACTTCGCTCGATCTGTGGCAGTATAAGCCTGGCATCCCCACTCTCCTTGGCGCCAATTATGGTCCGATTCTTGAACTCGCTCTCATCACGCCGCTCGCCTTCTTTTTAGCTCAAGTGTTTTTTAAAAAAAATTCTAAGCGATTAAAATCGCCCACAAGTAATTAAATCTACTCCAAAATTCAATTTTATGCTTGAAACCATCGCCCAACTCGCAATTTTTGGTTTTGGCATCAGTTCGATTGTGCTGGTAGCCCGCAAAAACAAATGGGGGTTTGTATTTGGCTTGTTGACACAACCATTTTGGATTTACACGGCCTTTATCAATGAGCAGTGGGGCATCTTTTTCGTTAGCTTTGCCTACGCCGCTTCTTGGTCCTATGGTGTTTACCAATGGTTTTATAAGGAAAAAATAAAATAGGCACCCGCGACTAAAGACCTGCCTGCAAACCCATGGTCTTCTCAATCTGACATGCAAGGTTTAGCTCAAGATCTATCCGCGCGCTTCGCTTGGTCGAGATGACAAATAAGACTATTGGGCGACGATCCAATAGTCCTCCTCCTTGAATCAGAGTGGGTTCTCCTGTAAGCTCACTTGGTTTATTGCAAGGAATTCACAATGATTCCAATGACTCGCCCTCTATCCCGCATCCGCAATATTGCCATCATCGCCCACGTCGACCACGGTAAAACCACGCTTGTCGACGCGCTTTTAAAGCAAACCAAAACGTTTCGCGACAACGAGGCGGAGATGAGCCAAGAACTCATTCTGGACTCGAACGATCAAGAACGTGAGCGCGGCATCACTATTCTAGCCAAACAGACCGCCGTCACCTGGAATGATTACACGATCAACATTGTCGACACCCCGGGTCACGCCGATTTCGGCGGCGAGGTCGAGCGGACGCTCAATCTCGTTGATGGCGTCTTGCTAATTATTGATGCCAAAGAGGGCCCGATGCCGCAAACAAAGTTCGTCTTGAAAAAAGCGCTCGCTCTCGGCCTGACCCCAATCGTGGTCATCAATAAAATCGATAAACCAGACGCTCGCCCCGCCGAAGTGCTCACACTGACCGAGGATCTCTTTTTAGACCTGGCGGCCAACGAGCACCAGCTCCATTTTCCCGTTTATTATACTAACGGTCGTGAAGGCAAGGCCTGGAATACGCTCCCCGCCAATCCGACTGCGCCAGCCGATCTCACTCCGCTTTTTCAAGGAATTGTCGATCACATCCCAGCGCCAACTATTACCGATGGTCCATTCCAACTGCTGGTTGCGGCGCTTGATTGGGATAGCTATCAGGGTAAATATACGATCGGCCGCATTCGTCGCGGCAGCGTCAGACCTGGCCAATCAGTCGTCCTGGTTGGCCAAGCCGGTCCCAGTAGTCCGGTACGGGTGGACAAAGTGCTCATTACGGCCGGATTGAAACGGCTTGAAGTCCCTGAAGCAGGCGCCGGCAATATCGTCGCCCTCACCGGCCTTAATAACGCCGGCATCGGCGATACCATCACCGATCCCAATCAAATGGACGGACTGCCTCGCATTGAGGTGGAAGAGCCGACTCTGAAGATGAGCGTGAGCCCTAATACCTCGCCCTTTGCTGGCCGAGAAGGCAAGTTCGTTACCAGCCGACAAATTCTGGAACGAATCAAGCGCGAACTGGAAACAAACGTCGCGATCCGGCTTGAAGAGTCAGCAACGGGCGAATTTATTCTGGCTGGACGAGGCGAGCTCCATCTCTCGGTCTTGATTGAAACCTTATGTCGCGAGGGCTATGAGCTTCAGGTGGGAAAACCGCAAGTCATTACCAAAGCTGTGGGGGGCCAGTTGCTGGAGCCGCTTGAAGAGCTAATGATCAATGTCTCGAGCAAGTACGCGGGGTCGGTGACCGCCGAGGTGACCAGGCGCCGCGGTATCCTGATGAGTCAACATGAGAATGCCGACGGCTCGACTCAACTTTTATTTGAAATTACCACTCGAGGCCTACTCGGGTTCCGCAGCCAGCTCCTGACCCTTTCGCGCGGCACCGGGATCATGAATACAAACTTCCTGCGCTTAGCGCCAATCGGCGCCGTTATTCCTCGGCTTCGCAACGGCGTCCTCATCGCCTCGGCAACCGGCAAGGTGGTGGCCTACGGGCTGAATGCGGCTCAAGCCAGGGGCGAGTTGTTTATTGCACCAGGCACCCAAGTCTATGAAGGAATGATTGTGGGGCTTCACGCTCGCGAAAACGACCTTGAGGTCAACGTCACCAAGGAGAAGAAACAGACTAATATCCGGGCGGCTGGTTCAGACGAGGCGATTATCCTCACGCCGCCGAAGCGCTTTAGCCTAGAAGACTGCCTCGATTTTCTTGAAGATGATGAGCTGCTCGAAGCCACGCCAAAGAATTTGCGTTTACGTAAACGCTTGCTAACGAAACAAGCCCGGGCCAGAAACCGATCAAAAGCTTCTACATTATTTCTTTAATGCATAGTGACAACGGGTGTGCAAGAATTCTGCCATCGCAGTTTCAATCTCGTCTGGATTGTTCAGGACGCTGATGTGATTAGCATTGGGGATTAGGGTAAACGTTGATCGCGGTGTGTGCTCGTGCAACTCCTTGCCAACTTTGGGTGAGATCACTGAATCGTCAGCGCCGTGCAGAACGAGTGTTGGCTGGTGAATCGTAGGCAGAATTCGGGTGGCATCGAAATTTCCCATCGCCTCATATGTGTTTAGCCAGGAGCGCAATGTGGTATGAATGATGTCGGAATAGATACGGGTAGGATCCCAGTCAGCGGTGCCAACGAATTTACCTACCGGCACATGCGAGAAATGACATTCGTCAGCGTTCTGGTTCGTAAGATGATTGTACAAGTGGATTAAGAAAGGGTGATGAGCGGCTAAGGATATGGCGGCTGGTGGCTTAGCGCTGGTGTCGATGAGCACATAACTCTGGGCTAGACGCGAGAAGAGGTGGTGATAGGTTAAAATAACCATTCCGCCGAATGAATGGCCGATGAGAACAAATTTTTTAATTGCTTCTGCCTCGACAATCGTTTGAATGTCAGTCGCGAAGCGGTCGAGGGTATAATCGACACACTCGGCGGGTCGATCCGACAAGCCGTGCCCCCGGAGATCGAGGGCGAGTGTTGAAAGCCCACGCTGGTGGAAAAACTCTCGTTCAGAATGCCAGGCATTCAGATCGCCACCAGCTCCATGCACGAATATCAGCCAATGGTCTACCTTGCTCCATTTTGGGTGCAAGTCGTAGTTGATTGAGACAGAGTCTTTACCCACAACCTTTTTTTGCATGCGGTTATTATATGGCAGAATTACTGACATGCTAGTCTAGTGTTCAGTATATATTTGGAAGAATCTGCTACACTAATTCCATACAAAGGAGGGATATGAGTAAAATTGGCGGGGTATTAGTTGTGATCTTGTCGTTGGTTGCTGGATTTGGCGGTGGCTGGGTCTACCAGATAGTTTCGGGAAGATCAATTACATCAACATCTGCCACTCCATCGAGTAGTGTGACGGCTACGGCACAATCACTCGAGGAGTGTCTTACAGAAGTCTGGGGCGACGATAAATACGCCGCAATCTCGGCCAACTCGAGCCTTGCCACAACGGAGGATAACTTCCTAGCGCTTAAGTGTTACGAGGAAAAATAATGCATTTGATCAAATTTTTAGCTTTAAGTTTGACAGTTCTGTCTGTATTTGGATCAAGCCAAGTCAATGCTCAAAGCGCGCCCAAGCCACCCAGATTTAGCGCCGAACTGGTTCAATGTCTCAAAGAAAAGCTTGGTTCGGCTTACGTCGAGATTTCTTCTGGCGATCGCGAGCCTACAGAAGACGAGTTCGAAAAGGGAGAACCCTGTTTTGAAGAGTTTGGTCCCAAGCAAGATCCAAACCAGGTGAAGCCAGAAGATCTCAACTTTGCTCCGGGCACAGAGAAATGTCTCAAAGAAAAGCTTGGTGAAAACTTTAAAGACGAATTTATTGGCACCAAAAGTAAAGAGCAGGCAAAGACTTTTCGCGCCAAAACTCGCGACTGCTTTGGCAAGAATGTGGCGGGTAATAAGCCACCCGAACTGCCGGTGGACGTGAAGACCTGTATTATCGAAACAGTTGGGCAAACCGCGGCAACCGCAATGTTTCAAGGTCAGCCGCTGGCCGAAGATTCGGAACTTCGTAAAAAGATTGAAGGCGCCAAATGTTTTAAGAATTTTGGCCCGCCTAAATCGCCCGGCCATGATCGCCCAGAACTCTCCGCCGACAAAAAAGCCTGCGTTGAAAAGATTATGGGGCAGAGCTTTGACAATGTTCAGTCCGAACCGACGGAAGAGCAAAAACAGCGGATCGGTAAGGAATGTTTTGGTGGCCAAGGTAAACCAGGCGGGCCGGATGGGCCCGATAACCAGTTGCCTGCCGAGGTTCAGTCGTGTCTCGAAGGCGCTTTCGGCAATCAACTGGATGATCTTAAGAAGGGTCCGGAGTTTTTAATTGACGAACAAAAACAGAAAGTCGAAGGTTGTTTTAACAAACACGGCTTTCGGCCTGGAGGGCAGGATGGGAAAAATCGTATCCCCGATGGGCCGGAACTCTCGGATGATAAACGAAAATGCGTTGAAGGGGTGCTGGGCGGAGATTTCAAGAGTAAAGAACCGAGTGAAGAGCAAAAGCGGGAGCTTGGCCAGAAATGTTTTGAAGATAATGGGTCTAAAGGCCCGAATATTCAAAAAACCGAACCAGGCGTCAATTTACCGCCTGACAAACGAGCCTGCGTCGAACGAATTATGGGGTCGGCTGATAAGGAGCCAACAGAGGAACAGAAACAATTGGTTGGTCGGGAATGTTTTGGCGGTCAGGATCACCCGAATACCCAGGAACAACCGAATAAACCACCACCTGGCGAGTTTATTCCACAAGTGAGTAGGCCAAAAAATGAGTGCGTTGACCGGATTGTCGGCAATCAGCCGCCAACGCCTGAACAGCAACAACAAATTGAACGTGAATGTTTCAATGGTCAGGCGCAAGTTCCACTCCAATCACCTGCGATGTCAGCCCCACCGCTTATCCCGGATACCCTTGAAAGCAATAATAGCGTGTCGCCGCCTTTGCAGATCAGCCCTCCTGTTGAAAAAAAAGACTTAGAAGAAACGTCAAGTCAAAGATGAAAATATCGATAGGAGGTGATATCTACCAATGATGTGCAAGATATGCAATAAACACGAAACCCAAGGATACAAATGCGATGTTTGCGACGCAGAGGCAGATGCGCACGATGATAAACATGGCAAGGACTCAAGCGGAAAACCGTTGCATGACCATCCACATGCTGATGCCCATTGCATGCCTAAATGTGGGGGTTGCAAAAATGCAGAAAGCAAATGCGCATGTTAATATTATTCTAAGGAGATAAAATGATGGACTATAGCATGATGTCTGGAACGGGTGGAAGTAGTATGATGCTTTTCTCTTGGGTAACGTATATCCTAGTTATTGTATTATTAGTCATGGGTATCATGGCGCTTGGGAAATACATCAATAAATAGGAGAGCTGAAAATTTCAAAAGTTAGTTTTAGTTTTCGAAAGGGAGTGAGAAAAATGGACGAAAAAGTTAAGGAGTGTTTTAGCGCCCATACTCTGACACATAGTCTTTTTGGACTCGGACTCGGATTACTGCTTGCCGCGCTGATCGCAAGCTTGGCAAATGTTTGGATTGGCGTTGGCGTGATGGTGGTAGCGCTCCTAATCGATTGGATGCAGAAGTAGCCAGTAATTTTGCTCACGCTGTAGTCTAAAAATGCGTCAGTAATGACGTTGTTTAGGTAATGCTAATATGAGCAAATCGTCAAATATGCTGGATCGGCTCATAATCTATTATTAGATTAACGATCGTGAAATGTATAAACTAGCTTAAAACAAAAAATCTACGAACGTAAAATGAGTTGAGGCTCATATTTTTTTGTCTCATGATAGGCTACATAGCCAACCAGCAAGCCACCGATGACGTCGATGGAATAGTGTCCGTTTGAAAGAAGCAGGGTAACAATTTCAATGAGTAAACTTGCAAGTAATAAGAACTTAATTACTGGTTCAGATTTTCCATCCACGAGTAGGTAGGCAATCATGAGTATCATCACGTGCCCAGACGGGAATTGACCATTTTGCTCAATAGTTGTCAGACCATAACTCGCGCCATTCCCAAGTGGTCCGCCAAGCGGTGTCAGCGGCGTGATTAGCGCTCGCATCAAGTACCCAACAGTGAAAATTGTAATGTAAAACGGTAGTTTATTAACACGCCCTCTAAGCATATAGAAAAAAATTAGCGCAATGCCAAAGAGATTGGCAAGATCTGTCCAGTATTGTGTCCACGACACGTAGGGCAGGAGGATGAATAGGAGATCATCTAGCGGTTGGCGGTAAGGAAAATAAGTCGCAATAAATGCACTGCTTGCGAAATTTAATATCCCTGCGCTCGCAAGTAAGAGAATTGGGATATAGAACAAAGGCTGATTGAATTTGATCCCACGCATTTACCTTTTTACCTTCAATTTTTATAGCTTGTCGAGAAATAGCTCGTTAGCCAACCCCAGAAGTTAGTGAGATTTGACAAGAATGAGAGGTCGCGCCAGCTTTGTGTTTGGGGAGCGGCGCTAACTGTTATTGAAACCTTGGCAGTATCAATTAAGCCAGCCGAATCACAGACTCGATACTCAAAGTAATCCGTGCCAGAAAACGCACTCGTCGGAGTGTAAGTAATCCGGCCAGTTTTACTCTCAACTTTTAAGTTTCCTTTTACAGCTTGCTTACTAATGGCCACACAACTTGCATTTAGGGTGCCTTGAGTGGCAATGTCATTAGCGAGAACATTGATTTCGACACTCTTGCCTTGAGTGGTGGTTGCTTGATCGTCATTGGCAATTGGCGGCTTTTTACTGTTTGTTGTACTCGTGACTGGCGGCGTTATAGCTGGTGTTGACGGCGCTAGGGAGGCGACTGTGATTGTGACCGTTGCGTCGTCCTTGAGACCCTGGGTATCGCAGGCTTCGTAGCCGAATGAGTCGGTGCCTTTAAAATCCTTTGTTGGCGTATAGACGATCTGACCATTGGCCGAATTCACTTCAAGGCCGCCGTTTTTCGGCTTTGTTACAATTTGAGTGCAAGTTGGATCAATTTTGCCATCCGGATCAATGTCGTTACCTAGAACGTCGATCACAATAAAATTATTTTGATTCATCGACACTGCATCGTCATTTATGATTGGCGTCTTGCCGATTGGCGTTTTTATATCTCGGTACCGATCAGGATTCACGCACTCGTCCAATGATGGGCGACTTTGTTTTTCATTGCTTAAGGTTGAGCCATCTTTATTTGTTGCTCTTACAGAATATTTATACTCCAACCCCTTACCGCTTGCGGCTACGTTATCCCCGAATTGAAGATCTGCGGTATTGCCGATTATTTGCCCATCGCGAAGCACGATATACCCTGTGGCGCGTTCGGAGCGGCTCCACTCTAAAACATTATTTAGACTACCACAGGCTCCCTGTCTGACAGAAAGACTAAAGGCACCGGGCTCACGAATTTGAGTTGTGGCTGGAGTGACCGTGACGGCAACTGTTGCGGGGTCGCAAAGTTTTTCAGCATCGCAAACTTGATACTCAAATTTATCTGTGCCCGCGAAGTCATTCTCGGGCGTATAGCGGATATTCCCGTTTTCCTGCACCTCGGCTTTTCCGTTTACGGGCGGTGTTGTTAGGGCAACAGATTGAGTGACCAATTTGCCTTCAGGATCCTTATCGTTGTTAAGCACTTTAATCTCAACTGGTGAAGTAGAAGTGGTAGTTGCGGTATCGTCTTCGGCAGACGGTGATCGATTGATTGAATCACAATCCTTGGTGTTGAGCGTGATCGCATTACTCTCGCGGGCTCCAATTTTATTGATGGCTTGAACGCTGTATTTGTAGCTCACATTCGGGCTGACGGTTTTGTCCAAATAAAGTTGTTGAGAAGCGTCCATCGTGGCGAGAGTTAGATTATCGCGCCGAATGCGATAGGATTGGGCATCTTTTGAACCATTCCAGCTTAATTTTGCCATCACTGGCACGTATCTTGAACTTTGATTTAAAATTCGTGGATTATCATTTAAGGCACAAGTCATGACGCCAACGAGAGTAAAAGCATCAAGTTTTTGGTTGCAATTACTGGTCATAATACTGCGGGTGTTACTTTGAGTCTCATTGTCGCCAATAATTTGATATTCATATATTGTGTCAATACTTGCTTTAGTATCAAGGTAGGTGTGGGTTTTATTGCTAGTTGCTTGCACCGTAGCAAGTTCCTGCCCAGCTCTTAAGACACGATAATTTTTGAAATCTCCCAGGCCTCGCCAATTAAGCATGTTAGTTGGTTGGGCAGTTGAACAATACGTATTCACCGCGCCAAGTGAAATTGAGTTGGTCGCAGTACAGCTAGGCGCTTGCGCCTCGACAACATTTGTTGAAAATACACCATTGGTGTTCACGGCTTTAACTACATATTCCAAACTCGTCCCTGCTGACAGATCCGGACGATCCGTATAAAGAGTAGTTGCCTTATCAAGCGTGGCAATGAGCATGTCATTGCGTTGGATAAGATAGCGATCAGCGTTATTCGCGCGTGTCCAGCTTAAACGCATTTCAGGTTTTGATCCGGTACATACCCCACTGGCTGTGAGAGTGAAATTATCCGGCTTACTGCCACAACTGGTCGCTGTAACCGTTGCAGTCAAGCTTTGAGCAATTACGCTCGTCGGCGCTGATTTTGCAAAAACTTGATAATTAAATGTTGATCCCGGAATAGCTGGGTTCGTGATTAATTGTTTATTTGCCTTGCCGTCCTCATTTGCGGTCCAAATTAACTTTCCATTTTGATAGATGTCATAGCTTAGAGCATAACGAACATTTGACCAGCTAATTCGATTCACCGAAGAATTTCCTTGGCAGATATTTTCGGCTTTAATTGCAACATTATATGCTGATGCCGTGCCCGAACCGCCTCCGCCACCACCTCCACTGCTTCCGCCGCTTGGAGTGGGCGCGCAATTATTCGTTTTGACTTCAACTCGATTGCTAATCGTGGGCGTGACGCCAGGATGATTAGTCCAAATCTCATAAGAAAAAACAATATTACTGGCTAAATTACTATCGGTATAACTGGTTACGCTTTCGGTGTCGGTCCGGGCATACGGATTTGTCCCCCCTCCGCCATAACGATAGA
This sequence comes from Candidatus Berkelbacteria bacterium, assembly GCA_016187225.1. Lineage (NCBI taxonomy): Bacteria > Candidatus Berkelbacteria > Candidatus Berkelbacteria bacterium. The sequence goes on from JACPKC010000004.1 coordinate 10,681, forward strand.
TTCGATAACCTGGCGAGTTGGCAGACGCGTTCCAGCTCAAAACATTTTGCGCTTTGTTGTTTGCGCACGAAGTTGCAACCGAAAGAGTCGGCGGCGCTGGTAAATTACCACTCCCTCCATTCCCCCCAGAGTTGTTTGAGGTTGGCGCTTGGTGAACTTCAACGGGTACACTTCCAGTCAGAGCGTAATTGTAACCGCAACCAGCTGGCGGCGCGCAAATTTTTTGCATATGTGAAAGAGAAACCGAGGTCGTCGGTATGGTCAAAATGTCAGGCGAAGTCACCGACTCGCCGCCTGTTGTCATATAACCGCCGCACTGCATATTGTCGGTAATGGGTGGCAAGTCGCGCGCGATACTAACCGTTAAATCTAATGAATTGCCCTTATCATCCGTCCAGGTACCGGGTGAACTAATTTTCATTCCCTCAATCGCTAAGAGAGGATCCTGTTTAATTTTACCCTTATAACTGGATGAGTATGTTCGATATTCTTGCACGCCATCGCCATCGATGTCGGTCCGCGAGGTAGCGAAGACTCCTTTGACAATTGGCGCGCAAGTCGGCACTGAATTTGAAACCGATTGAGCTTGAACTTGAGATAGCAGGGTGGCTGTACCTAGGGCAACTAAGCCAAATGCAACAAAAAGCAACTGTCGAGACAACATCTGCCCTACTTATTCTCGAGAATATCGACTGATTCAACGCGTATACCTTCCGGCTCTTGAGCATAGTAGACCGATACAAGATCGTCTTTGGAGAGCTGGGTTCGATCTGCAATCTCAAACAATCCATCGGCATTCAGATTTCGTATCACTGTTTCTTCAGTCAGCTTAGCAGTGAATGAACCCGTTTCATTTTCGGTTACGACAATTGAGTTTTCATTCACCTCGCTCACGGTGCCGTCCCGGGTTAAAAATGAGGCCGGTTCTTCACTGCCATTAAGTTGTGAGGCCGAGGATCGCAGCGGACTCATGGGACTGATAAAAAGATATACTACTCCTCCAATTAAGATTCCTCCTCCAATTAACATTAACCAAATATTTGCATGTGTGCGTTCTGGCGACAATTCCATCTCTCCTCCTTATTAAGACTCATTTTACATCAACTCTCTTCTCTAGTTTTCCACAGGCAGTTAAAAAGAATGTGTTAAAATTATTTCAACTTAGCTCTAAAAATACTTGAAAGGGGAAGGTATGAAGAAGAGAGGGATTCTATTCGGTTTAACCGTCTTTTTGAGCACGCTTTTTGTGCTTGGAGTTGGGTTAAATCCTCAAACCGCCCAGGGTTATGGCACGATTAGCAATATCGGTGTGAGCGTAGCCGATACGAGTGTTGGCGCCACGGGTAACTGGACAATCTCCTTCACAGTGCAAAACGCGATTCCGGCTTCTACAAATGGCGGCCGTTTCAGTGTAAGTATTCAGGGAGTCGAGAATAATCAATCAACCGGGGCAAGTGGTTCAAGCGGCATCTTCACGAATGCGACAGTTTCAAGCCCGAGCACGATCTCGCACTATAGTCAAGGTTGGTCATCAATTACCCTGCAATCTTCTGAAGAGATTGCCGCTGGTTCAACGGTGAGTGTAACTTTGGCAAATGTTCGCAATCCTCAAATTTCGGGATACTATTTTGCTAAAATCTATACCTCTCAATGGTGGTCTGAAATTGATGGTGATTCCGACTGGGGCGGCGATTACAATAGTGCGTATTTTGAAATTGGCAACACAACTAACCTTACAGGCACGGTTACAAATGGCTCAACTGGCGCCGGTGTCGCTTATGCCTACTATAATTTGAATAACTCAAATTATTCGGTCTATTATAATGGTTACACTGATAAGGATGGCAAATACGGCATCGGCAGTGTGCCAGCCGGAACCTACACTTTGCGCGTTTCGGCTCCGACAATTGCCTCGGGCACGAGTAGCTCTTCCACGGTTTATACCTCGCCCACACCTGCGACAATCACAATCGCCGCTAGCGGTGTTACAACGCAAAACATGAGTTTTGCCAGCGCCACAAAAACAATTAGCGGTCGCGTTGTCAAAAGCGATGGCACGGGGGTGAACAATGCCAATGTCTGGGCCTCCTCTTATGGGAGTAGTTTTGGTGGCGGATATGGCTATGCGAGCGCCCGCACAGACAGCAGTGGCAACTTCACCTTTACGGTGACTGGTGGGACATGGCAAGTTGGAGTTTCAAATAACGATTCAACTGCCGACTGGACAATTTGCGGCAGTAACAACTATCAGACGGTCTCTTTTGCCACCGACACCACAACCGAGTCTAAATCGATCACTTACACCGCCACAACGCTTTCGGCGACGATAACCGGCACGATCGTCAAACCAGATGGCACAGCAATCTCGCAGTATGGGGCGAGTATGAGCTTGCAAAATACCGATAATTGCTGGTTTAGCCCCTCGATCGATGCCAATGGTTCATTTTCTGTTTTAGTTGTGCCAGGCACTTACACTGTGAGTGGCTGGGTTTCGGATAATACTTACTCTTTCCCAAGTGTTGATAAATTCTCGGTTGGGGCCAGTGAAACCAAGGCGCTCGGCACGATAACGCTTACGCAAAAAACTGATCGAATTCAAGGCACGGTTACAGATAGTTCAGGGAATGCGATTTCGGGCGCGAGCGTGAATGCCTGGAAAGACTCGGGCGCTGGCGGATCGTATGAATGGGCAAATGCGACCAGCGGGAGCGATGGTAGCTACTCACTCCTTGTGACGCCGGGGACATGGAAAGTGTCGTCATGGCCTTCTTGGAGTTCAGGTAGCACACAAGATTTAGTTACAGATGGTAAACCAGTCGTTGTTACAGTCACATCTGGCGTTGTGGCAACGCAGAACTTTACTTTTCAGCGCGCCACGAACACGGTTAGTGGGCGCATTCTAGATGCCGACGGCAATGTTGTCACCTCGCTTTCAGGTTGGGTAAATGCGAATGACGGCAGTCAAGAATATAGCGGCATTGGCGCCACAGTCTCAAGTGGCACATTTACTTTGAAATTACCAAGTGGCACGTGGGAAGTTTCCTTAAGCACTTGGGGGAGCGACTATAGCGCGGGAGATTCAAAACGGGTAACTTTTGCTGGCGACAACGAAACTCAATCACTCGATCTATCCTTGGTGCGAAACGATGTTACGCTCCAGGGCACGGTTTATGATGAAGATGGCGCCAAAGTCACCAATACCTGGATGAATATCTATGCCACCAAGGGCAACCACGGTTCTTGGCAGAATGCCAGTTTCGACACGAATGCTGGAACCTATTCAATTAAAGTTTCAGCGGGTACGTGGCGCTTGGGTTGGTGGGTCAATCAGTCACTGGGTTACTCGTCGGGAAGTGGCCAAGATGTTGAATTGACACTGACCGCTGGTGAAACCAAAACCTACGACATTACACTCAAAAAGGCCGATTCAACGATTCGCGGCCGAGCGACTAAAAGCAATGGCGACGCAATGGCTTGGGCCTGGATCGCGGCTGATACTCGTGATCCAAATGAAAAAACCAAAGCAGATTCCTATTATTATTCAAATGGAGCGAGCACAAATCAGAATGGCGACTACGAGATGAAGGTACCCGCTGGCACTTACTGGGTGGGTGGCTACATGTGGTCTGGTTCAGGTGTGATTAACCCGAAACGTGTCAAGGTCACCGTAGACGCTAGCACTCCGGCAACGGTTGATCTAACTTTCCGCGATGCCGACGCCTCCATCCAAGGTAATGTGCGACAAGGTGGCAGTGGCACCGATGCGTTTGTCACAGCTTGGGCGGAAGATGGCGGCTACTCCGAAGCCAACAGTTCACTTATCGGTATCTATGGCCTTTCGGTCTCAAGTGGAACCAAGTGGCATGTGAAAGCGATTAGAAAAGATGGCGCTGATATTTATAAATCGCCGGAAAAGGTTATTGATCTTTCAAGCACTAAACAAGGCAGTGTTGATTTGGATCTCGAAAAACAATCATTTACACTTCCTGATACTCAATCGATTACTTTCGATCCAACTAAGCAACAGGCAATCTCGCTTGATGACGGCACGGCGCTCACGATCCCAGCCAACACCATCGCTACTTCAGGAACGGTCACTTTGACGGCTGAACCGACGGTTGAGCTCGCCGAAGAGGCTGATGCCAAGCCAGTTTCTTATGGCTATGAATACAATGCCATAGATCAGAATGGCACCGAGATCACTAATTTTAGCGGTAACATTACACTGGAAACAAAATATGATGAAGATTGGCTTGAGGATGCCAATGTTCAGGATGAGGAAGAATTAATTGTAGGTTACTACGACACAACGGTCGGCACCTGGAAAGAGTTAAGTAACTGCACCGTGAATAAGGATCAAGATACTGTGTCTTGCCAAACTGATCACTTTACAGCTTTTGCACTCGTAACTGCTTCCGACACCACCCCACCTGCTCCACCGACTAATGTTTCGGCCGGCGATAAAGGCACTGACGGAGATATTCTCCTCTCCTGGACCAATCCAACCGATGCTGATTTTGCCTCAATTAACATCTATCGCTCAACAGCGAGTGGTCAAACCGGCACTTTGATCAAAAGTGGCGCGACAGGCACAAGTTATGAGGATAGCGGATTAACGAATGGCACAAAATACTACTACACTCTTTATGCCCTAGATGCTTCTGGGAACATCTCAAACCCATCAAGCTCAACTTCCAGTCAAGCAACTGGCACGACAACAAGCCAAGCCTCCGCAACGCCAACGGCGAGTGTCACCCTGCCAGCGACGGGCAACCCGCTCTAAGCCTTATATAGTTATTTCTGGTTCAAAATGAGATAAGCTATAAGAACAAGACCGATTTGAAACGCAAGTTTTATTAAAACAGGCGTTTTGCCGGAAATCGTTTTGGACCAGTCAACTGCTTTATCGCCGAACCAAGTTGGGATCGTGTGACAGTAGATGTGAAAACGCCAAAGTGGGCGGTAAAATTTATCCAAGAAGGGGTGGAGAATGTCGAGCCAAAGCCCGGCAAGAATTGCGCCAAAGATTAAGAATGGCGACAGGGTTGTAAAGATTCGTAAAAAATAATCAACAAGCCAGATACTTGTCAGAATATCGACTGAAGTAACGCCACCCATCTTCCACCATTCTTCTCGCTTAGGAAAGCTGTACCATTCGGCGTGCGGAATCATGTCAAGCAGAGGATGAATTAAGAGATTAGCGGCTATAATCGCACTTGGTTCAGGAACGAACGCAAGCGTGAGTCCGGTAACCGCAATGTGGCCAGAGATCGTCATAGTGATTATTATTTTAAGCCCTTTTGTGAGAGAAAGCTATTGAGGAACACATCTAATGAAATTAACCGTGCGGGTGAAGCCCGGGTCGCGGGCGAATAGTGTTGAAGAGTTGCCCGATGGTTCCTATCGTGTGGCTGTGACCGCGTTGCCAGAGAAAGGTCAGGCTAATAGAGCGCTAATCGAGCTATTAGCTCATCATTTTAAGGTGCCAAAATTTGCCGTCAGAATTTTGGCGGGACAGAGCGCGCGGACAAAAGTTGTCGAGATAGTGAATGTCGATAAGCATCCATTATCCAGCTGAAAAATCGAAAGGCAACCACAAAAAATACACTGAACTGGCGTGAGGGTGGACAAGAAGCGACTGTTCTGCTATAGTCATTGCTTCTACGATCGTGCGACCGTCGCACGCGATGAATGCCGAGCTAGATTATCTACTATCGTTGTTCATCCCTAGGTAGATGTGAAAGGTATTCATGAGATTTCGCGATCGATCGCGCGCGCGATCACGTTTTGGACGAAGTAATTCAACGCCCCGTGCCGCCGGCTCGTCTTTTCGAGGCGATCGGCCTCGTTTGGGCAACCGTCGGAAGTTTACCGGTCAATTTATTCACCCGAGCAAGTTTGTCAACAAGGCCGTTGCGCCGATGCAGGCAGCGGTATTTACGCCCACGCATCGGTTTGTCGATTTTAAGCTTCATCCGATCTTGGCTCGCAACTTGGCCGGCCGCGGGTTTGATTGCCCGACGCCGATTCAAGATCAAGTGATTCCGTTGGCACTGGCCGGCCGCGACACAGTCGGGCTGGCTAACACCGGCACCGGCAAAACCGCCGCCTTTCTTTTGCCAATCCTGCAGCTTTTAACTGTCAAACCGTCAGCGGGCACCGTGCTGGTGTTGGCGCCCACCCGGGAATTGGCGATGCAGATTGACGATGAGTTTCGAGCGCTGGCCAAAGGCTTGCCGCTCTATTCGGCAGTCTGTGTGGGCGGCATGAGCCTCGGCCGGCAACGCGCCGCTCTGGTTCGCCGGCCGCAGTTAGTGATTGGCACGCCCGGCCGCTTAAAAGATTTTTTGGATCGCCGCCTACTCGATCTCCACAACGTTCGATTTTTGGTGCTTGATGAGGTTGATCGGATGCTCGATATGGGTTTCATCCGCGATATTCGCTACATTCTGGATCAGGTTCCGACGGAGCGCCAGACTTTTTGCATGAGCGCCACCATGACCGCGGCCGTTGGACAACTCTTGGGCGGATTGCTCACCAATCCGGCTCAAGTCTCGGTGAAAACCGGCGCCACTTGCCAGGCAGTTGAGCAAGATATTATCGAATATGCCCAAGAAGACGAGAAGTTGGGCCTACTCCAAACGCTTCTGGCGCAAGCCGAGGTGGAAAAGGCGCTGGTCTTCAGCCAAACCAAACGCAATGCCCAACGGTTGGCGCACGCGCTCGCCGCGGGTGGCGTGACGGCCGAGGCGATTCATGGCAACAAATCCCAAGCCCAGCGCACTCGCGCCCTTCAGGCTTTCAAGTCGGGCCGGGTAATGGCGTTGGTTGCCACCGATGTGGCCGCGCGCGGCCTCGACATTCCCAACGTCAGCCATGTTATTAACTATGATCAGCCGATGACCTACACTGACTATATCCACCGAATCGGTCGAACCGGCCGAGCCGGTCAGCGCGGCACCGCTCTCACTTTCGTGCCGGGCCGATCTGCCGGAAGCGCCCACCAACGCTAAACTTTTTTTCGGTCGAGCCGAGTGATCAGGCGATGGTCAGGATTACGCGACGTGGGTTGAAAGTGAATACGGTGTTGGTAGAGAAGCGATTTATAATCTCGCCAGCTATAAACTCGATGTTACAACCGCAAAGTCTGCCCTAGTTGAACAGCTCGGGAAAACTGTGGCTTAATATCAAAAAAAGGGGGAATTATCCCTTCAAGAGTTATTCTGTGAATTTACGACACGTCTGTAACTTAAGCCTCCTGTGGACGCACAATTCATCCCGCAAATGCATAATACTCTACTAGCCAGTCTCCTTTCTTACCAGCGTACACGACCGTCCACGACACACTTAATCCCCTAATTTTGCCAAGTGCCCCAAATCATTGTTTACACATTGGCGTTGGTTGTTTAGTTAATAACTTGTCGAACAAGAATACAAATGGCGAGAGGATAGGATCGCCACGACCAAAGCCTCGCGCTACCATTTAATAAAGACCTAGGCCGCGTCCGGAATAGTCCAGGGTTTCGAGCGTTGGGCATCATCCTTCGGTTGCGGTTTTAATTTAGGTTCTGGCCGTGGTTGGTTGCGAAGTTGGAGAGCAAAATCGCCTTTATGGAGCAATCTCTTTGCTTCGTCAAGCACAATCGTTGTGTGCATCTGACCTTCAATATTTTTGTTTACTTCCCGAAGAAGCGCTTCAGCAAGCTGACGTGTTAGTAATGGATAGCGATTAATAGCCGGCTCGGAATGCATGTATTCAGGTTGTTCTTGCTGGATTGATACCAACTCAAGTACGTCTTGGTAAACAGGCACCTCGTCGACACGCTGATCATTATTGGCCTCGAAAATTGCATCCTTGATCTCATCAAGCGAACCAAGCGGTGTATTGTTATTTTTGATTTCTTCAGGAACTTGTGTGCTTGGAACAGTCATTCTTCCTCCTTTTGCGCTATAATATAATAAATTCACAGAGGAGGGAATGTGCGTAAATTTTGGTTGGCAATGTGTGGAATACTTATTGTAAGCGCTGGCGGTTGGTCCATATTTAAAGTTCGATCACAACAAGCATCTCCCATAACCACAATTCCAACTCAAATTTCTACCCCCTCGCTGAATGCTCCCCAGCTTGAGGGCGTCGAGATACGCACAGTGGCGCTTACAGGAGCGTATCCAGCTGGTCTTGATCTCGATTCGAAAACTGGTTATTTCTACGTCAGTAATCATGACACCATGTTAAATGGTTGCGAAGGAGATGAGGCGCGTTATGGCAAGAATACTTTAAGCATCGTCGATCCAGTTCAGGGCAAAGAAGTCGCTAATACTAAAACAGAAGCTGGCGCTCTTGGCATTCAAGTTGATTCAGGACGCGATTCAGTCTATGTGGCTGGATCGCGCACGGGCAAGATCGCTTTTCACGCTCTGGATACCGGTGAAAAATCTAAAACAATTCCAGTCGGTGGTCAGCCCTTTGACTTGGCGCTCAATGCTGAAAAGGGCGTGTTACTTATTTCCAATACGAAAGATGACCACTCTAAAAATATGTCAGTAGTCGACGTGAATAAAAAAGCGTTGTTTGGAACGCATGAAACGCCCGATCAGCCACGGGGGATCGCCCTTGACCCTGATCGAGGCGTGGCTTACATGGTGAGCGCGAAGGATGGGACGATCGCAATCGTCGATACCGATACCGGCAATGTCTCGACTAGCTTTCGGCCGCTTGAGATTAAAGATAGTAGCGGCATCACATTCTCCAGCAAACTTCGTCGAATTTTCGTTGTCGATACGCAGGAGACAAGCGCGATCACGGCGATTGATGCTAACAGTGAAAGTTTAGCTGGCAAGATTCGTTTTACTGAAAACGCAGTGCCAGCAAGCGGAATGCAAGTTGATGATGAAGCTGGCTTACTCTATGCGACCCTGCCACGAAGCAATGCCATTGGGGTTGCTGAAGCTAAAACACTTAAATCACTGGGGATCATTTCGGTTGGCAAATGTCCGTCTGCAATCAAACTTGATCTTGAGCGAGGTCTCGGCGTGACTGCTAATCAAGGAGATGATACTGTAAGTGTATTCGATCTCGGTCAGGTTGAGATTGCTTTAAAGCAGAAAGGAGATGTATGATCTTGAAACTTAATCTTAAGGTTTTTATTCTCGCGCTTATACTCGTGATTGTCGGCATGTTGGCTGTTTGGCGGCCCTGGAAGGATGAGGCGGATACGCGCCAAATTACCACGAATGGTGAAGCCACGGTTTCGCGTGCCCCGGATGAGTTTGTTTTTTCACCTGTCTACGAAAAAGTCTCGGAAGATTCTAAAACGGCGGTCCGTGAGGTGACGGTAGTAGGGAATGAGATTTTGGCGAAACTCCGTGAACTTGGTGTCGTGGACGATCAGATGACGACCTCGGTAACAACAAACAACGATCGAGTCTATGCCTTCGAGCCTAATGCCGATGCGCCTAATGAATATCATGCGCTCTATAGCATCACTGCTACGCTTAACGATCTCACACTTGCTCAATCGGTACTCGACTATTTGGCCACGACTCCGGTTCTCTACGCAATTACTCCGCAGAGTACTTTTAGTACGAAAACGCGTAAGGCGCTCGAAGACGAGGCGCGTAAATTAGCGCTCGCCGATGCTCGAGAGCGAGCCGAGGACTCGGTAGCCGCGATTGGCGCAAGGCTCGGCAAGGTTATTACCATTTCCGAACCCTCATGGGGAGGTCCGGTGCCACTCATGGGTGCGCCCGAAGGCGTGGGAACAGCTAATCTTGACTCCAACGCTTCGGCGAGTCCGGAACTTTTAATCGGTGAACAGGATCTTACCTATACGATCAGCGTTACCTTTGCCTTAAAATAACTACTAAGGAGGGAATATGGCACAGAAACCGCGTTATTGGCTTGGAGTTGCAAGAATCTCTCTTGGTTTAATTTTCTTTTGGGCTTTTGTTGACAAACTTTTTGGCCTTGGCTTTAGCACTGAACCTGCCAAGGCGTGGATTATTGGCAACTCGCCAACTGAATCATTTCTCCTGTATGCCACAAAGGGGCCATTTGCGTTCATTTTCCAAATGTTAGCTGGTAACTCGTTTGTCGATTGGCTCTTTATGCTTGGTCTATTCGGAGTTGGTCTGGCTCTGATTTTTGGAATTGGTCTGCGCTTGGCTTGTTATAGTGGCGCACTGATGTTGGCGCTTATGTATATCGCCGGATTTATGCCACCAAAAAATCATCCTTTTCTCGATGATCACATCATTTACATTATTTTGCTTTGGGGTTTGGCCGTTGAGGATGCTGGACGTGTTCTCGGTTTTGGCGCTTTCTGGCAGAGAACAGAGTTAGTTCGCAAATTTCCGATTTTGGAGTGACAACTTATTTGCGACTTATGGCAATTGCCGCGAGGGCGGTTGTGATTGGCACAGCTAGGATAAGCGCACTACTGCCAATGAGCGTTCGCAGAATCTCTTCAAAGAGAAACTCACTATTTATCGCGACCCAAAGCGGGAGTGGTCGCTGAACTATCGCCATAAGAAACATCGGAAATGAGGCGCCCACATAGGCTAGGGCAAGGGTATTAACGAGCGATGCAACATGTTCGCGCCCAACACGCAAACCCCGCCGATAAAGTTCTTGTGGCGAAAGGTTGGTGTTCGCATTTTTGAGCTCAAAAACCAGTGCGGCTTGAGCCGTGGCAACGTCATCCAGCACCCCCAGTGTGCCGATTAAGATTCCACCAAGAAGCAGGCCGCGAAAATTCAAATCCGCAAAGGCGCCGATCTGAAGATAAAAAGACTCCTCGCTCCCCATGCCGGTAAGATGCGCGAGCGCGGCAAAAAGCATCGCCAGACTTGTTGCAACGCCGAGCGTTAAAATTGTGCCGACCACCGAAACAGTGGTCTGGAGGCGAAAGCCATGAGCAAGATAAAGTGTTAATAAGGCAATCAAAATACTGCCGATCAGAGAAACAAGAAGCGGGTTATAGCCCCGAATAATCGCTGGCAGAATTCCGAAGATAAGGATCAAAATACTAACCAAGAGACCGATAAGCGCCGTTCCGCCACGCCAGCCGCTTACTAAAAGGACAAGACCAAGGAACATCGCCGCGAGCCAGAAGAGACTGCCGAGGCGTAGTCGATCAGCGATGTAATAATAGGTTGAGCCATCGATCTTTGTGCTTTTTGCTAGAATAATTGAATCGTTTGCCTCGACCATCTGCGCAGGTTGAATTGTGTATTGGCCGCCATGATCGACTTCGACTTCTTTGCCTTGTTCTTCACCGGATAAAATCCGAACTTGAAGGCGCTGAAAGAGTTGAGAAAAATCACCCAGATCTTGCTCACCTTCTTCCAGCACCTCGAGCACTTGGGCGCGAGCATAGGTATCAGGCGGCAAGCCAGCTTCAAAGGCCGGATTTGGTTCAAGTATGGGTGCATCTTGAGCCTGGACAAATGAATTGCTTAGAGGAAAAAATATTAAAATAACTAAAAAAATTCCGCGCCACATATTGCTAACGTAGATGGTAATGCGGAATGCGTAAAGGGTGATAGACTACCGCTATGTGCGGCATTATTGGCGTGGTTGGCCGGAAGCAGAACGCGCCTCAACTGGTGATTGACGGTCTCAAACGGCTTGAGTATCGCGGCTATGATTCTTGGGGAGTCGCTTTTTCCAAGCGAACCGGTTTAACGCTCGAGCGGGAGATCGGCAAGTTGGAAGAGAGTGGCGCTCGGCTCAAGCAGTTAGCGGCTGAACGGGCCAAGCTGGCCCTCGGCCACACCCGCTGGGCGACTCACGGCGGCCGGACGGTCGCTAATGCTCATCCGCATCGCTCCTGTGACGGTCGGATCGTTTTGGTGCACAACGGCATTATCGAAAACTATCAAGAATTGCGCGACGAACTTAAAGCTGTTGGTCATCGCTTCCAATCGGAAACTGACACCGAAGTTTTAGCTCATCTGATTGAAGCCGCCCGGCCTGACACTAAAACCTTGGCCGAGGCGGTGCGGCTGGCGCTCGGTAAAATTCAGGGCAGCTTTGCAATCGCCGTTTTTGAGGTCGGCGGACGGGAGTTGGTCGGCGCGCGACGCGGCTCGCCGCTGGTGATTGGCTTGGGTTTAGATCAAGCCTACTTGGCCTCGGATGTGCCCGCCTTTTTGGCCGCCACTCGGTGGGTGATTTTTTTGGAAGAGAACGATCTGGTCGTCCTTAATGGGGGCCGGCCGGTGATTAGAAATCTGACCACCAACAAAATCGTCACTCGGTCGGAAGTACAAATTAGTTGGGACGCCGCTCAAGCTGAACGCGGCGAGCATCCGGACTTTATGCACAAGGAAATTTTTGAGCAACCGGCAACGCTCCGCCGAGCGCTCGGGCAACCGCGCCGCGAACTTGAGCGTTTTGCCAAATTGATCCATCAGGCTTATGGCGTTTTCTTGGTCGGTTGCGGTTCGGCCTATCATGCCGGTTTGACCGGGCTTTATCTTTTCTCTCATCTGGCTAAACGGCATGTCAATCTTGCCGTTGCCTCCGAATTTCCTTGTTATGAGGAGTTTTTAACGCCCAAAACGCTGTTGGTGCCGATTTCACAAAGCGGCGAGACGGCGGATACACTCGAAGCGGTCCGGGCGGCCAAACGGCGCGACGTCAAGGTGGCGGCGATCGTCAATGTGCAAGGTTCAACTTTGATGCGCGAAGCCGATCAAAGCCTCTTGACCTTGGCTGGCCCGGAACTGTGTGTTTTGGCCACCAAAAGTTTTACCAGCCAGGTCGCGCTTTTAACCTTGCTGGCCTATACTTTGGCCGATCAATACCGCGCCGGCCGGAACTTGCTTGAGCGCGCGGCCGACGAGCTCGACGCCCAGTTGGCTGAAGGAACGATGGCCAGCCAACTCCAAGCTCTGGCGCGCACCCTCAAGGCTCGAGAGCATCTTTACACGGTCGGCCGGTCGCTCAATTACCCAACCGCTCTGGAAGCGGCCCTAAAAATTAAAGAGGTCAGTTATCTGCATGCCGAGGGTTTTGCCGGCGGCGAGCTTAAACACGGCTCGATTGCCTTGATCGAAGCAGGCACGCCGGTGCTTGTTTTTGCGAGCCGCGATCATGCCGAGGCGGAGATTCTCGCCAACGCAATGGAACTAAAATCGCGCGGTGCCCAGATTATCGGGATTGCGCCTCGACCTAATGAAATTTTTAGCAATTGGTTGCCGGTTACCGATCTACCCGAAGCGATGCCGATTTTGGGCGCCATCCCGGCGCAACTCCTTGCCTACGAATTAGCCCTTGCTCGCGGCCTTGATCCGGATAAACCGCGCAACCTCGCCAAATCGGTGACGGTGAAATAACCCCCAAAGTTTTTTTCCATCAACTCTGTTATGCTGACAACATGAAGCTTTCGTTCTATGGAGCGGCGGGTGAGGTAACCGGCAGTAACTACTTGCTTGAAGCAAAAAACGCCTCTCTAATGGTGGATTGCGGCGCATTTCAGGGGGGCAAAGAGCAAGAGCTTAAAAATGCCGCGCCTTTTCTTTTTAATCCTAATATAGTTGATTCTTTTATTTTGACTCACGCTCATCTTGATCACGTTGGGCGGGTGGCGAAACTCGTCAAAGATGGCTACCGAGGTCATATTTGGTGCACGCCGGCCACCATGGAACTCGCCGAACTTATTATGCTCGACGCGGCTAAGATCATGAGTCACGAAGAGCTTAAGTTTGGCGATGAGCCGCTATATCATGAACAAGACGTCTATCGCGCGCTCCGCCAGTTCAAAACTCTTGACTATGAAACTAAAATCGAGATCGCGCCCGGGATCGAGGCGCGTTTAGTCGATGCGGGTCATATTCTTGGTTCAGCTTCGGTGGAAGTGTGGGCAGGAGGCAAGAAGTTGCTTTTTTCAGGCGATATTGGCAATAAAGGAGCGCCGATTATTAAAGACCCGAACCGAGTGGACGAGGCGGATTACGTGATTTGTGAGTCAACCTATGGCGGCCGCACGCATGAATCGATTGAAGATCGTCGGGTCATTTTAAAAACCGCAATTGATCACTCGATTGCCAAGGGTGGAGTGCTTTTGATCCCAGCTTTTGCGCTCGAACGAAGCCAAGAGTTGCTCTATGAACTTCACGATTTACTCACGAACCACAATATTAAAGCCCTGCCAATTTTTCTCGATTCCCCTCTAGCTATCAAAACGACTGAAGTTTTTGGTCATTTTCCCGAGTATTACGACAACGAAGCAAAGGAAATTATTCATACCGGCAAGGATTTTTTCGAATTGCCCGGCTTACAATTCACGGAGACGGTTGAACAGTCAAAGCGGATCAATAAGACTCCACCGCCCAAAATGATTATTGCCGGTTCGGGAATGATGACGGGTGGGCGGATTCGCTATCATCTAAAAGAGTATCTCGGCAGTCCGCAGACAACGATTTTAATTGCCGGCTATCAAGTTAAGGGCACGCTCGGGCGCCGAATTCTAGATGGCGTGAAGACCGTTGATCTTTTTCATGAACCAGTTGCGGTCAAAGCAGAAGTGATTGCTTGCGGCGCATTTTCAGCTCATGCCGACCATAAACAACTCATGGATTGGCTCACAAGCGTTAAAACGCCCGTGCGTCAGATTTTCTTTACTCACGGCGATCGGGAAGGGTTGGTCGCGCTCGAGCAGGCGGTCTCAAAAGAACTCAACTGGCAGACCCACATTCCCCGTTTTGGCGAACATATCACTTTGTAATTGATAATTCAGAGTTGATAGGTCATAGTTTTGGTATGCAAAATATCTATTTAGGTTCAGATCATGCGGGTTTTGAGTATAAACAAAAACTTATCCAGCTTTTGCGTGAACATGAACAAGATTTAGGCCTTAGCCAGATTATCGATTTGGGTCCAGAAACTTTAACTCCCGACGACGACTACCCAGAGTATGCGTTTCGAGTCGCTGAACAGGTTGCGAATGCGCCCGCCGCTCTTGGAATTTTGATCTGTGGCAACGGTCAGGGCGTGTGCCTTGCCGCCAACAAAGTTGTCGGCAGTCGCGCCGTTTCGGCCTTTTCGCCTTTGATGGCCGCCTCAACCCGCACAGACGATCATGCCAACATTCTATGTCTGCCAGCTCGATTTTTATCTTGGGCACAGATTCAAGAGATTGTTACGACTTGGCTTAAAGCCCAGCCGAATCCGGAAATCCGACACCTGCGACGCCTGGCATTAGTTAAAAAATACGAAACTAACCGCCCGCGTTTATGACTCCGACGCTTGTGCCAGCGATTTTAGCAAAGACATCAGCGGAATTGGCACTCCAATTCGACCAAGTGCGAAATTTGAGCTCACTCTTGAGCTATGATGTCGCTGATGGTCAGTTTGTACCCAGTCTCACTCCGTCCCCGCGTGATTTTCCACAAACATCTAAGGCAGAAATCTTTTGGCATTTGATGGTGGAAAAACCTTTGGAATTCATCGATGAATGCTTAGCTTTACCGACAAAAATCATTGCCGTCCAGGCAGAGGCCGGCGGGGCGCCAGCAGCCATTGAGAAGTTAGCAAGTTCACCTGTTTTAACTGGTTTGGTTGTTAACCCGAGCACGCCGGTGCGCGCGTTGGAGCAATTTTTACCCCAAGTCGATTTGATTCAAATTATGACTGTTATCCCGGGTGCTCAAGGCCAACATTTTTTACCGGCAATGTTGCCTAAGTTGAGCCAGCTCCGTTGCCTGAAGTCTGATCTAATGCTGGCAGTCGATGGTGGGGTGAGTAGTGCTACAATTGAGTCAGTCCTACGTTATCGGCCCGATTATATTGTGGTGGGAAGCGCTCTAACGCGCGCGCGCGATCCAGCTGAAGAGTGGCGCGTTTTGAGTCGTTTGGTTGCCGCAAGTTAAGCGCAAGAGGAGGGGTGTGACGATTTGTGAGCTTGAGAAGCAAGCGAACGCAATTCGGCAAGACATTATTAAGATGCTTGTCAGAGCCGGTTCTGGTCACTCGGCCGGCCCGCTTGGGATGGCCGATGTTTTTACCGCACTTTATTTCAATTCACTCCATCATAAGCCAAAACAGCCAACTTGGTCGGAGCGCGATCGAGTCGTGCTTTCAAACGGTCATATCTGTCCGGTGCTCTACGCCACTCTTGCCCATGCGGGTTATTTCCCAAAAAAAGAACTGTTCACCTTACGCGCTTTTGGCACACGACTTCAAGGACATCCGCATCGCGGAACTTTGCCGGGAATTGAAACTACCTCGGGGCCGCTTGGCTCGGGTCTCTCGCAGGCCGCCGGAATGGCGCTTGCCGGTCGGATGGACGCCGCTCGCTGGCGAGTTTATTGTTTGATGTCTGACGGTGAGCACGACGCTGGCAACACCTGGGAGGCAGTAATGTTTGCTGGCAAGGAAAAATTCTCGAATCTGACGGCAATTTTGGATCGGAATAATATTCAAATCGATGGTTTTACAGAAGATGTTATGCCGCTTGAGCCACTCGCGGAAAAATACCGCGCCTTCGGTTGGCAAGTCTTGGAAACCGATGGGCATAATATCAAGGCGATTATCGATTCAGTTAATCAGGCGCGTTCAACTTTTGAGCAACCAACGCTGATTCTTGCGCATACGATTCCGGGCAAGGGTGTGAGTTTTATGGAGCAGAGATTTGAGTGGCATGGCAAGTCGCCAAATAAAATCGAAGCCCAAAAAGCCCTCCATGAGCTCCGCACCTTGCAAGGTAAAATTTGAGGGGAACATGAGTAGTCTAGAACGAGTGCCAATTCGGGATGGTTACGGCGACGGTTTGCTGTTAGCTGGCAGGCAAAATCCTAGTGTAGTCGCATTGTGTGCCGATCTAACTGAATCAACGCGAACAGAGCTGTTTGCCAAGGCTTTCCCCAAGCGATTTGTGGAGATTGGGGTTGCCGAGCAGAACTTGGCAACGGTGGCTTCAGGCTTAGCCGCGGCCGGAAAAATTCCTTTTATGACCAGCTACGCAAGTTTTTCGCCGGGCCGAAACTGGGAACAAATTCGCACCACCATTTGCTACAACAACCAGCCTGTGAAGATTATTGGTTCACACGCGGGAATCTCGGTCGGTCCTGACGGTGCGACTCATCAAGCGCTTGAAGATATTGCGCTTATGCGAGTGCTGCCGAATATGACTGTGCTTGTGCCCTGTGATCATATTGAGGCGCGGAAAGCCACACTCGCGACTCTCGATCATCCAGGCCCGGTGTATCTGCGCTTGGCGCGCGAACCAACGCCTGTACTCACCACCGAATCAACGCCGTTCAAGATTGGCCAAGCGCAAGTTTATAAATTGGGCACAGACGTGAGCTTGGTTGCCTGCGGCCCGCTTGTATATGAAACGCTTATCGCCGCCGAAGAGCTCGCTCTTAAAAAAATTTCTGCTCGGGTGATTAATTGTCATACGATTAAACCCTTAGATGAAGCAACTCTGCTTGCCGCTTTCCAAGAAACTGGCGCTGTGGTTACGGTTGAGGAGCATCAGATGGCTGGCGGCTTGGGTGGCGCGATTGCTGAATTAGCGACTCAATACGCGCCAGTGCCGATCGAAAGAGTTGGTGTGCGTGATCGCTATGGCGAATCCGGTCCGCCAGAGATTTTGTTGGAGCATTTTCATCTGAAAGCGCGTGATATTACAGCGGCGGCAGTGCGCGCCCTTAAGCGCAAGGAGGCATGATGGCGAGTGCGGTTCAGCTTTTTAATCAAGCCAGGCATGAAGGTTGGGCAATCGGCGCTTTTAATGTTGCCAATCTTGAAACTATTCAGGCGATCTGTCAGGCCGCGGCGCGGCTTGAGGCGCCGGTGTTAATTGAATCATCGCCCGGTGAAACCGAGTATATTGGTGCAAAGGCGTTAGCCGATTTGGTTTCGGCCTATCGCGAGCGCTATGGCGTGCAGGTCTTTCTCAACCTCGATCACGCTATAACTGAAGAAGTAATCACCGAGGCGCTCGCAGTGGGCTATGATTTGATTCATTTCGATGGTGGCGAACTTGAATTTGCTGAAAACCTAAAGCGCACTCAACAGCTTGTCCGCGTTGTTCATCGTCATAAAAAACTTATTGAGGGCGAGATCGATCATATCACTGGTTCCTCAACCTTGCATAAAGAATCAGCCAAAACAGCTCAAGACAGTGCGCATTTTACAGATCCAGAACAGGCACACGAGTTTGTGCGAGTTACCAATATCGATACACTCGCCGTCTCGATCGGCAATGTGCATGGGGTCTACGCCACGCCGCCCAGGCTCGATCTTGAACGACTTGCAAAAATTCACACTCAAGTACCCTGCTTCCTTTCATTGCATGGCGGTTCTGGTATATCCGAAGCAGATATACGGGCCGCGATTAAAGCGGGTATCACAAAGGTCAACGTTAACAGCGAGTTGCGGATTGCGTTTTTGACGGCGCTTCAGAAAGCCGTCAAGGCGCCCAAGGAAATGGCGGCCTACAAATATCTCCCGCCGGTGATTAAGGCAGTTCAAGCAATTGTTGAGAAAAAAATCACCCTCTTTGGGAGCACGGGCAAGGCGAAACGAACCTGGATTAAAAGGATAATTGCATGAAGACTATGAATTCTGTCGATTTTCTCTCAATTGGTGACACGCAGTACGATACGATTCTTTCACTCGCGCCAGAGGAAGTCTCGGTTCGCTGTCGATTGAACCGCGAAGATTGCAAAATGTGTCTCGATTACGCTGGTAAAATTCCAGTTTCAGAACTTCACGCTATGGTTGCTGGGAATGCGGCGAATGTGGCGGTGACAGCGGCGCGCCTTGATGGCACCGTGGCGCTCTGGACGCTTCTTGGCGATGATGAGATTGCCGATGAGGAAATCCAGACCCTTCAGCGTGAGGGAATTACGACCGCGTGGATGGAAAAAGTGCCTGGCGCCGAGAGTAATCGTTCGACCGTGATCACCGTCAATGGAGAGCGGACAATTCTTGTCTATCATGCTCCACGGCGCTATGTTTTGCCTAAAAATTTGCCGTCGGCGCGCATCGTCTACTTCACAAGTATGGGGCCGGGCGCCGAGACGCTTTTCCCGGCGGTGATTCGCTATGTAGAACGCACCGGAGCGCGTTTAGTTTACCAACCAGGCACGTATCAGCTTCGCCTGGGCGCCGAGCGCGCGCAACCACTCTTGGCGCTGGTGAACTGCATAATCATGAATAAAGAGGAAGCGCAAGCCTACACTCATCATCGCGCCGGCAAGCCTTTGGAGTTACTGCGTGCCTTGAAACGTTTAGGCGCCAAGATCGCTGTCGTTACTGATGGCACGAACGGCTCCTACGCGACCGATGGCGAGACAAGTTGGTCTATGGGCATTCGGCCTGAAATTCCGCGGATTGAAGCAACAGGCGCGGGCGATGCTTTCGCCTCGGCTTTTGGTGTCGCGCTCTTAGAAGGCGCAACGATTCCCGAAGCGCTTCGCTGGGGTACATTTAATGCCGAGGGCGTGATTCAGGAATTCGGCCCGCAAAAAGGCATTCTCAAGCGCAAGCAACTTGAAGAGTTATGTCTCCGTTACCCGCAGTTCGTGGCGAAAGAAATTGAAAGGAAGGCATGAGAATTGTTGTCACTCGCAGAATTCCAGAAGAAGGACTGGCGCTCTTGAGGCGCATCGGCACAGTTGAGGTTTATACTCATGATAAAATTATTCCGCGCGCAGAACTCTTAAAGCGAATTCATGGCGCTAATGCGGCGCTGACACTGCTCACCGAAAAGGTTGACGCTGAATTTTTTGAGGCCGCTGGTTCAAGTTTGAAAATTGTCGCCAACTACGCCGTTGGTTTTGATAACATCGACATTCGTGAAGCGAATAAGCATGGCGTAGTTATAACAAACACCCCAGGCGTACTAACTGAAGCCGTAGCCGAACATACACTCGCACTTATGTTTGCAGTGGCGCGGCGCGTTGTGGAAAGCGACGCGTTTATGCGCACCGGTCAGTATACTCACTGGTTGCCGCTGGGCTTTTTGGGTCAATCACTTTGGGGCAAAACCTTGGGGATTATTGGCCTAGGTCGAATTGGCACTTGGGTCGCCGAGGCCGCTCATCGCGGTCTCAATATGCAAATTCTTTACCACGATTCTGGGCGGAGTGATGAACTTGAAATGAAATTAAATGCCGAATACCATGAGCTTGATGTGCTTCTGCGCAAATCCGATATAGTCACACTTCACGTTCCGCTCACGGATGAGACACAACATTTAATCGGCGAACGTGAATTGAGTAAAATGAAGCCAACGGCAATTCTTATCAATACGGCGCGCGGGCCGGTGGTTGATGAACAAGCACTCTACCATTCATTGCACGAACGTAAAATTTTTGGCGCGGGTTTGGATGTGTTCGAGCATGAACCCAAACTCTATCACGGTTTAGAAAAGTTGCCGAATGTGGTTTTAACGCCGCACATTGCCTCGGCAACTAACGAAGCTCGGCAAGCGATGGCGGAAATTGCCGCTCGCAATATCATCGAGGTCCTCGCCGGTCGACCGCCTTTGAATCCGATCAAAAGTGAATCCTGAATTACGGCCTATTGCTTACGATTAAGGCTACTTTCGCCCCTTCTGCGGGATTGTTGTTATTATAATCGCCAATTGCATCTAAAAGAATTTTTTCTTTATACAAAAAATTTGCGCCGCGTTTAGTGCCTGGATCATTTGTAATAAAATAACCGGTGTTCGTGTAACCTTTAACGACGAGCATGTGATACCGTGGCCCGGGTTGCTTGAAGTATGGATTGCCGAGTTCTTGACCCGCGGCCGGAACGATGACCAGTTTATTGTTTGCCAGCGCGCGCTTGAGCGCTTCACTAGAAACATTATTCTCGAGCTTAACCCCGACAGCGTAAACAGCTTCCAATAATTGGGCGGTTTCCGCGGCTGTTGTGCTTGCAGAGTAGCCAAGATTTTTTACTTCCCAGCTTTCAAGCTCTCGCATTGCCGCTTCAGCGTCTTTTGGTCCGACGATGCTTTCGCCACGAAAAAAACGTCCAACCATCAGTGTCGAGGCTTCTTCACAGTATTCTTCGTGGCGTGTATCCCAGACACCCTCGGGCGCTTGTGAGGTAAAGGGGACGTTAAGATTGACTTGAGCGGGAAGAGAGTCTGGTTCTGAATTAGGAGCGTTCGATTCGGGCGCAGGCTTTTGGTTTACCGGTTGGCTATTAGCCGGAGTAACTTCAGGCAATTGGATACTCGCGGCAGTTTGCTCGTATTGCTTGATTGCAATACGTCTTTGTCCAGGCCCAAGCCACAAACCAAGCGCCGTTACAAGTATGAGTAAGAGGATTCGACTATGGAGTTTCTGGCCAGATTTGATTGCCTGTTTCATCATACAAACGAATTGCATCGACCGGGCAGGATTGAGCCGCCAAGAGAATCGTTTCGGCGTCATCGCTGATTGGGTCGTGGATAATGGCAATGTTTTCATCGTCAAGTTCAAAGGTGCCAGGCGCGATCGCGACACAGCTTGCGGCGCCGATACAGAGGTTGCGATCAACCTCGATTCGCGCGATGCGTTTGCCGTTTGGGAGTATGAGTGGTGGAAGCGCCATAAGTGGTTATCTTAGCACGTGGATGGACTCATTGCGCACTGAATGCATAGTTACGGGCGATAATTTTACCTGTGCGTGTCACGCGTCGAGTCAGGCCACTCTGCGCTTGACTGACTTGCAAGGCGATTTTGAACGCGTGGATTATTTTTTGAGTATCTCGTTGAGTCGTTGTCCAGCCTAGACTAATTCGAATCGTCGAATAAATATCATCATACTCGCGACCGATGGTGCGCAAATTCATCCCGGCATGTTTAGGATCAGTTTGAGAGCAAGCTGATCCAGTTGAAACGGCGATACCTGCTTGGTCAAGCAGATAAACAATTTGCTCCGCATCGAGGCTGGGGAAAGTGAGGCTCAATAAATTCGGCAAACCCTCGGGCTGATCGTTGCGGATTGAGTTTGGGAAAAAATTTACGAGTTCATCGGCTATTTTATCTCGGTATATTCGAATCTTTTTTTTGATTTTTGGCAGGCGTTGCCAAGTTTCTTGGAGCGCAATTTGGATGCGAATCGCACCCATCACATTCTCGGTGCCGCTTCGGAGGCCAGTTTGTTGTCCGCCGCCGTAAAAAAGCGGTTCAAGCGGTGTTTCGTGTTTATGATATAGAAGTCCGATGCCACTGCCCGCGCCAATTTTAGGGCCCGAGAGAGTTAGCAGATCGATGCCGAGTTGATCGACAGTGAATTGATGCCAGGCGGCAAATTGGCTGGCATCGGTATGCAACCAAATTTTTTGGCCGGTTTGTTTCTGGTAAGTTTTGAGGACGCCGGCAACTTGGCGGATCGGTTGGAGTGTACCGATTTCATTGTTAGCCGCCATAATCGAGACTAGGCGCGTTGTCGGCTTGAGAGCAGACTTCAAAGTTGCGAGCTTAACTTGCCCATGCGTTGTGACGGGTAAAATTGTCAGCGTGATACGTTTTGCTTTGGCTTCATGCTGAAGGGGCGCCAAAACGGCTGGATGTTCAATGGCGAGTGTAATGACATGCGGTTTTCGCAATTGAGCGCGAATAATGCCGAGGAGAGCCAGATTGGTGCTTTCGGTAGCGCCTGAAGTGAAAATCAGCTCATGCGGATGACACTCGAGAAGGCGGGCAATCTTTTGCCGAGCTAGATTCAGTAATTCTTTGCTCTCGCGACCAAACTGGTGCAGACTGCTCGGATTGCCAAAGTTTTTGCAGGCTCCTTGCCAGGCATGCTGAACTCGCGGCCACATTGGCGCCGCGGCGGCAAAGTCAGCATAAACTCGCGAAGAATAATTCATCTTGATTCCAAAACAGATAAAATTAGCATAACAGCAGACTAAATTCTAGCTCAAGGATGAACCAAGCCTTAGAATCGTTGATGATTACTGGGGTGCAAAAGGCGCATCTGGATAGTTAGAATAACAATCAGCAAAAGCGTGTTTAGAATCATCAAAACGACGAGCGTTTTCATCGAACGCTGAACACTCTTCGTTTGGGCTTGAAGCTCGCGCACAACTGGCTCGTCGGCGATCGCTTGAGCGATTACCGTTGGCATGATTGGGACAGGAGGCGTGACCGTCGCTTGGGTATCGGTTTTTTGTTCAACTTGAGAGGTCGTTGATTGCGTTTGTGTTGATCGAGGAGGAAGCGTGGGAGTTTTAGTCGAAGCGGTATTGATTGGCAAGGTTGTGTTTTGAGAACCAGCTTGAGTTGAAGTTTTCACTTTAACTTGCACGTTGGATTCGGGGTTGGTTTGCGCTTCGGCAACCGCGCGAGTAGTAGTATCTGTCGCCTGCGTTTCCGCGCTTGCTTTTGCGAAACCGGCTTGAGCCAGAGCGCTCGCCCCAGCGTTCGCGGCATTTGTCGGCGAGTTGATACCAAGCAACCAAATAAAGAGAACTCCAGTGAGGGCGTTGCGCATTCGGACCTTTCTCCCCTTTGAAGTCATTGGCCGTAGATTAGCAAGAGAGATTTCGCAGAGTCAAATTTTCATCCTGAAATTAGCTAAAAGCCACGGTGTAGATTTTGAAATTTTTTTCTGTGGGGAAAAGTTTTAGTTCGTACCCAGAAAAGTATTTTGGAGCCCTTATCAATTCATAAAATCTTGGTTTGTGAACGTAGACATTGGTTTGATTAGATTGATTAGTCACATCACGGCCGTGAAATGCCTCCGGCACCGGTTTGCCGTTCAAAGTGAGAATTAATCTATTGCCTTGAGGCTGTTCCATGAGAAAATTAATAGCTTGCGCCGGAGTAGAGAGCGAGAGATAGTCTTCACCCGCTTGATTGTCGCGAGCATGGACGGTTGAGTCAGCCGTTGTCTGCCACTCGCCGTTGAGGGACACATTACTATACATTAGACATTCGTGATTAAAATGAATAGGATATGAAGTCGGGTAATGAGGGTGGGTCAGGTTATACATTTCACGATCGTTAAAAGCATATCGCGCCGCGCTTTTGATATTCAGAGCTCGTCGCAATGTGTTCTCAAGCTCCTTAAGTTCTCCCAGGCCAATCTGATCATAAAAGATTTTTTTATTTGGCATTGCAAGCAGGATTCGAGGTGTATATAAATTTCCGTACCGATTATTGAAATCATTGGTTAGATCATTCACGTTCGGCCAATGTATATTTAAATTTTGACTCAAACTGTCAAGATAAGAAGGAGCTTTCTCAAATTTGAATTCGGGCGAATGAATGCCAAGGATATGCAATCCACGTTCGTGATATGTGTCCCAGAGCGCATTTAAAATGGGGATCAGTTTAATTGAATATCCGCACGAAGATGCCCAGAAAAAAATCAGCGCTAGCCCATTGCCAGGAAGGAGAAATGAACGTTCATGAATTAAAGGAGTAGATAAACCAACGCAAGAATCTTGAACATAAGTGCGCATACATTTACCGATTGGAACGTGGCTGACTGCGTTTGGCAGTTTCTACGATTTGGTCAATATCGTCTGTAACAGTTATAATTTTCAAATCCTTCTCATCGATATTTTGAAATTTTTTATACACCTGATTTTCAATCCAGCTTACAAGTGGTTGCCAATATGCAACTCCAAAAAGAATAACAGGGATATGATCTTCAATTTTTTTGGTTTGAATCAAAGTCACCATTTCAAACATTTCGTCGAGCGTGCCAAAACCTCCAGGAAAAAAAATGTAAATTTGGGAAGCGAAAGAGAGCATGACCTTGCGGGTGAAAAAGTACTCAAAACCGACGGCTTTCGTCACATAAGGATTCACTCGCTGTTCGGTAAAAAGTTCAATATTAAGACCGGCCGATGGCATGCCCGCGGCTTTGGCGCCTTGGTTGGCGGCCTCCATAATCCCAGGTCCTCCGCCGGTAATTACAGCAAAACCGGCACCGCCTAGTCGAGAAGCGAGATCGCGTGCTTGAAAGTAGTAGGGATCGTTCGGCTTAGTGCGAGCCGAACCAAAAAACGAAGCGCTTTTTTTGAATTCGGCGAGGAAGTCAAAGCCATCAACAAACTCGGCCATGATTCGAAAGATTCGCCAATTTGGATCGTGAGCATAGTCAAAACCGTTATGCTCATGAACCGGAATCGAAAGTGGTTGCATCGCCCCTCGCACCCTTCGCTATTTGTGTTTTTCCACGAGACCGATAATCAAGCCCAAGAGGCCGATTACAAAATAGAGCCAAGCGTACATTATGCCCTCCACAGTGTAATTTCCGAAGAGGAGAATCCCAATCACAAAAAGCAGTAAACCAATCAAAACGGCGTACCACTGTGAAAACATAAACCTCCTTTAAGAGTTAGATAATAACATTAAATCGTTGAAAGACTATTCACTTCGCGTGCACGAAACTTTTCTTTTCAACGATCTTCAACTATAGCATGCTCTAACTTATAAAGATGCGAACATAGGCGGCGGCTGGCGCTTGCAAAGAATATCTGGGGAGAGAGGCAGGGATTAGAACAAAGGAGAGCGGGGCAAGTTCTAGAACGCCTGACTTGCTTTTTAGTTTAATTTTTTGAGTTAGCGACATAAGAATCTCAAAACTGTCCCTGGGATGATGTTGACGTTCGCCCTCCAGGCGCCAGCGTTCAAGCGTGAAGTAAGGGCAATCAACCAGAATTTCTTGATTTTCATTTTTTAACGGTGCCTGGAGCTGGGGTTCGGTGTCGCTAAAATCAATTGATCGGAGCGCCTGCCTGACATGGAGCTCGCGCGGTTTATGTGTGCGTGGATCAAGGCGATTCCAATCGAAAACGCGGTAGGTGGTGTTGGAGTTTTGCTGAACTTCTAGAAGGAGACAGCCTGCGTCGATGACGTGCAAGCGGCCGGATGGTAAAAACATACAATCGCCTGGCTTGACGGCCAGATGATGGAGTAAAGGCTCGAGCGTGCCTTGTTTAAGCGCGGTTTCAAATTGAGATTGAGTCACGTTTTTCTTGAGACCGGCAAGAATGTGAGCATTTGAATTTGTCCCATCAAGCATCAGCCAACATTCAGTTTTTGGCTCGCTGGCTCCATCCGCTGTTGATTCTTCAGGCGGGTGAACTTGAAGCGAGAGCCGTGCCTCGGCGTCAAGGAGTTTAATCAGCAATGGGAATTTGCCATTCACCGGAGCGACCTTGCCCAAGAGCGCTTCGCCATACTCTTCCATAAGCTCGTGAAGATTTTTTCCGGCGAGTGGACCGCTTGCAACAATGCTGACTCGGTCATCTTCGGGTCGGTCGCTAACTTCCCAAACCTCGGCCAATGGCTGACCGCTTGCGTGAGGCTTGCCGAAAGCACGAAGTTTTTGCCCACCCCAGAGGTAGGCTTGCGTCATATTCTCGAGTCGAAAAGTGAGGGGATAAAGTGATCGCATCTTTCAATAATTATAGCAAGAAAAAGGACCAGACTACCGAGGGGGAATTATTGTAGCCTGGTCCTGTGAGAAACTTTAGTTCTTGGAGCCGTTGGCCAGCTCCCGAACTATTTCCTCGAACCCTTTCGGCATGCGCAGAAAGGGTTCGAGGTGGATGAGTTTACTGCCGCGTGTGCCAACGCGACAGTCGCGGCTCCTTTCGGGCGCGCCGGATACGATCGTCGCGGCGCTTGCCCCACCCGAAGCCGGGTCCGTTCGTGGGGACCTCTTTCCCAGAGGAGTTTCCACAAAAAAATGAGAAAAATTCATTTATCTCCTCCTTGGAAAGTTCCGCCACGGTATGAAGACGAACCTGATCGAGAGTTTCGTGTTGTTTCCTCTCGATCTGGTTCGACACAACCTTCTTTCTGATCAAGATTTTTCCTCCCTTTTATCTAAATTGAGAACGGCGGACCGTTCCCACGAACACGAATACTACACACTTTTTCCACAGTGGCAAGTCTCAAGCTATGTTAAACTGACATTTGTGCCTA
Organism: Candidatus Berkelbacteria bacterium; assembly: GCA_016187225.1. Taxonomy (NCBI): domain Bacteria; phylum Candidatus Berkelbacteria; species Candidatus Berkelbacteria bacterium. The sequence continues at coordinate 37,582 of JACPKC010000004.1, forward strand.
AATGGGTGCAAACTTTTATCAATATAAGCTTTCATAGAGGAGGGGGAATGTTCAAACGTTTCTGGAGTGTACTGGCGCCGATCACACTGGTCGTGGCCATTGCGGTCCTCACTGTTGGTCCAAATAACGTGACGACGTTATTTGAGATCGACACCGCCAGAGCCGGCGATATCACAAGTCCAACGTGGACTCTTTCAGATACTACAGCGTCCGCCACGAATGTGACGTATACCCATACGTTCACGACCGAAACCGCGATCCCAATCAATACCGGTGGAGCTGAAATTTGGCTCAGCGTCCAGCCCGGAATGGAGCCGCCGCAATTCACAAGTAGCACACTTGCAAGTGGTAGCACAGAGGGGTTTGCGGGGCAGGAAATCAATTTTTGGTCCGAGGGCAAGGGCGGGATGAGTATTTCGATTCACAATAAAGGGACAACGGCAATTCCGGCTGGTGAGATCACGCTTAAATTTAGCGGTGTCACTAACCCAAGTCGTGGCGGTGCGTTGCGAACTAATACTTATACAAAAGATTCCTTTACTCCGCTCGACGGTCGCCAAGGGCCAGACAGTAATGGCGTGATCGCGATCGGTACGCAAAATGTCCAGGGAACGGTAACTGAAGCTTCGACCAGCGCTCCCGTCGCCAATTTCCCGCTTGAAATTCACGGTGAAAACGGGTTTTGGCAAGCAACAACTGCCACGAACGGCACTTATGGCTTTTATGGTGTGCCAGCTGGCAATTACATGCTTGAAATGAGTTACGCAATGGATCCAAATAGCAGTAACGCCTCCTCGATCTCGCAATATCTGCGTTTTGAGCAAATTCAAGTCACTGTCCCAGCCTCCGGCACAGTGACACAAAATATCTCTCTCCAAAAATCAAGCAAAGTCATTACTGGCGTTGTGAAATATTCAGATACTGGCGCCGTGGTGGCCAATGCCAACGTCAATGCTTTTTCAAATGGCCCAGGCGGCTTTGCTTCTAGCCCAACAAACTCAAGTGGTGAATTTACCTTGCGAGTTGGCGGCGGCAACTACTATATTAATGTCATGCCGAACTTTTTCGGCGGTCCGGGCGGTCCAGGTAATCAATCACAAACGGGAAATGATTTTTTCCCACGCGCGCCGCGCCAGGTCAGTTTTGTCCAGGCCGCATCAGTTGCTGAAACAATTGCAATGGGTGACGTTCTCGTCGATCGAGCCGATGCAACGGTAACCGGCAAACTTGAAAAACCGAATGGTAGCGGGGTTAATATGGGCGGCATGGGCGCAATGAATTTCCGCACTCACACTATGATCCCAATCATGGTCCAGCAAGACGGCAATTTTTCATTTAAGGCCAAATCTGGCACCGGCACATGGGAGTTAAATTACTTTGATCCAGGCGCATCGGTTGCTATGCCACCAGATACACAGTTTAAGATCGATCCAGGCGCAAACAATCTCGGCACAATTAAAATGGTTGCGCTCGATAAAACCATTACCGTTAACGCCAAACGGATTGATGGCGGTAAAAACGAGGGCATTGCCAATATGCCAGTCATGACCTTTCAAATTAAACGACCGGGCCCGCCATTTATGAGCTTTACTGATTCAACTGGAACAGCGCAGATTAAGGTCCCGGCTGGCTTTGAAGGTCGGGTGATGGGCATTCCGGGTGGCAAAGGTGGCCCTGGCAAACGCGAGGGCGGTGAAGGTGATGGCGAAGAATTCGGTTGGCTCCAGATGTTTAACATTGCCGCGGCTTACGCCCAAGAAGGCCCGGGTGGTGGCTCCGCAGGTGGTTTTGATCAAGAAACTTCTCGTCTCTTCCCAGTTACAGCGCCTCAACGCGCCAAAGCCGGCGATACCGTAACGCTTAACTTCGATCTGGCAGATAAAAGCGTAACGGTGCGGACGGTAGACAAAAATAATAACGCAGTTTCAGAAGGGGCCTTTGTTAATGCCCGGCCATTGGGCAGTGGTTTTACTGGCAAGGGCGGTGGTTTTGGTGGCTCGACATCCGGTGGAAGCGGCACAATCTACACTACTAAAGGCGACTTTACTTTTAACACTTTTTTCCCACCGGATTCTAACTATATGGGAATTGCGAAAACTGTCACGGTCGGCGATAACGGCGCCACAGCCGATCTTTTAGCGGCAACCAAGACAGTGACAGTCACTGGTGAAGTTCGGGATGCTTCAAATAATAACGCGGTCGTTAAAGACGGTTCGCTCGGCATTATGATCGGTCTCTTTGGCGAGAGTGGCTTCAGCGATGGCAAATACAACCCAGCCGATGGCACATATACGGCAAAGTTTGTGCCTGATACGAAATTCAGGATCGGTGTTGCCGCTGGCGATCCAGGTATGGTGCAAGAGGGTGGCTATATTCCTAACATTAGCCCTGTTGAACTTGAGGGCAATGACGGTGAGACTTTAACTCAACACGTTACCTTGGCAAAAGTTGATGCCAAGATTAAGGGCACAGTCAAAGATCAAAATGGAACAGCAATTAAAGGCGTTACAATTACCGCTGATCCTGGTTTGGCTGAACTGATCGGCGAAGGCCCAGGCGGACCTGGTCCGGGCCCAGAAGAAGAGGGAATCGACTTTGGTTTCTCTGATGTAACCGAAGATGATGGTAGCTACGAAATTGATGTGGCGGCGAATAAGTACAGCATGATTGTGAATGCGCGCAAGGAAGGTTTATTTGTCACGCAGAATGTGACCGTTGACATTAAGGCGCGTGAGACGAAAGAAAATATTAACCTAAGTCTGCAAAAGGCTGATGCCAAGGCGACTGTTGAGGTCAATAATAAAGACAGTAACGATCTTGGCGGCGCCGAGGTGCAGATTTTTAATGATGAAGGTACGATTAATTTCTCGTCAACGGCGGGTAGCGATGGCAAAGTGACGATTGATCTGCCGGCCGGGACATACAACATTAAGGCCGGCAAAGATAGCCCAGAAGATAATGGCAAGGTTGAGGGTAGCGCCATTCAAAAAGTGATTATCGATAAAAACGAAACCGAAAGCATGGTCTTCAAAACAGAAACGGATACCGGCGTCTTACCCGCTCCGGTTGTGCAGGAAATTAGTAGTAGTTCGCCGAGCACGGTCAGCCTCTCGAAGGGTGGCGATGAGAAAATTGCTTTGAATATTCCGGCTGGCGCCTTGAGTTCAAGTAGTTCGAGTAGTGATGAGAGTAGCGATTCAAGTAGTTCGAGTAGTGATCCACTTCTATCGGTCACTCCGCTCGATAAAGAGCTTGTGCCAACCAAGGCTTTGGAGCCAATTGTCGGCATGAGCGTCGACGCGACTGACTCAAGCGGCAATGCAATTACCTCTCTCTCCGGTCAGGTATCCGGGTCGATTAAATACGATGCGAACAAACTTCCAACCGGCGTGAAAGAAGATAATTTGGAAGTTCGCTCTTTTAATGAAGATAGCGGAATTTGGGAACCAGTTATTTCGAGCGCAGTTGACAAAGCCTCCGATAAAGTAACGTTTTCAACTAACCACTTTACCGACTTCGCAATTGTGGCCGCGACCGATACAACTGCACCATCAGCGCCGACAAATGTCGCCGCCGCTGACCTTGGGACAAGCGGTAAAGTTGCGCTTACCTGGACTAACCCGAGCGATTCTGATTTCAACCATATTAATATTTACCGCTCAACGACGTCTGGCACAGTTGGGAGTAAAATTGGTTCAACAACTGCCTCCAGCACAACACGTTATGAGGATAGTAGTCTGACAAATGGCACAAAATACTATTATGTAGCGCGGTCAGTTGATGCGACTGGCAATGAATCGGCGAACACGACGCAGGTTTCAGCGACACCCAGCGCTACGACCTTGCCACTCACTGGGCCAGTTGAGACATCGAATAACGGCTTACTCATGGTCGTGGCAGCATTCCTTGCCGCCCTGGCAGGCGTAGGTGCAGGTATTGCGCACAAGCAGTATGCGTCGGCCTAATGTCCCTGCCCTGCCCAGGGTAGCAAGTCTTCTCTTACTCCTAATTGTAATTGGTGGCGCGGTTGCGGGTGTTCAGGCTAAGAGCGCCCGTCCCGTCACCCCAGTCCAAGAGGTAGTTGCCGAAGAGACCGCTCTTGAGGTGCCACCCAAGAGCGAGAGTTACTCCCTCGTGATCGAAGAACTAAAATTGGACGTTCCAATTGTTGAAGATGTGCCCGGCACCGACGAGAAGGCTTATTTGGCGGCGCTTACACATGGCGTAGCTCACTATGCCGGCACACCCAAGCCTGGGCAAGCCGGCAACAGTTTTATTTTCGGCCATTCCGCCTACTTAAAAGGCGATAAAGGCGATTACAACGAAGTTTTCAGAGAACTCAATAAATTAATTAAAGATGAAACCTTTATAGTCAAACACAACGACGAAGTTTTGAACTACAAAGTGTTTCGGAGCGAGGTCGTAGAAGCAAATGATTTTTCTATTCTTGATCAAACTGATCAAGAAATTGTAACCTTGATGACTTGTTGGCCGCCTGGCACAATCGAAAAACGTTGGGTGGTTCAGGCTGAACGAGTTAAGAGTTAATATTCCACTATTGAAAGGGCAATATGGGTCGAGTAATTATTATTGGCCTTGTGGTTATTTTACTTATTGTCGGAACTGGTTGGTTGATTTTACGCGTTTTACCCCAGGCACAGCCTGAAACACAAGATTCAATTACTTCTCAAGTTTCAGAAAATGAAGATTTATGGGTTGAGCAGGAAGTAGCGGTCGCTGGCAAATACGCTGATGCCGATGTTGTGGATTTAGGCGATGGACGATTTCGCATGTACTATGCCATTGAACCAGAAGTGTCCGGCAATCAACTCGAGGTTTATTCAGCGCTTTCAGCCGATGGCATTACTTGGACACCGGAAGCTGGCGTGCGACGCACGCTGTCAACTTTTCCGGATGTTATGAAACTACCCGACAACACCTGGCGGATGTACTTTCAGAATAGCGGCGTTATTAAGAGCGCAATCTCGACCGATGGCCTCAAGTGGACTGATGAAGCGGGCACGCGAGTCGATGCAGTGAATACACTCGGTTTAGCGCTTGAAAGTGTCGGCGCCTCGACCACGATTCTCGTTTCCGATGGCACGTATCTTATGGTTTATCGGGGCACAATTAACTCCTCATATAATTCACAAGTACCGAATAAAACTCAAGGTGTTTTACTTATCGCAACTTCAGCCGACGGTCTTGAATGGGAGAAGAAGGGCTTTGCGCTTGATACGCGCACGAACGTTTTTGAGGGCTGGGCTGATGGACCTGAATGGATCAATCGCGATGATGGTTCGCTCGGGCTTTATTTTTGGGGATACAAGGGTATTTACGAAAGCGCTTACTCAAATACTTTTGGCTCACCTGAACTCATCTATCGTGGACCAAATGTCGATCAAAAAGTGATGTATTCACCGAATCCACCTGGCGACCCGACACTTGCCAAGATTGGGAGCGCCTGGATGATGTACTATGGCCAACACGAAAAAGGCATTTATCGCGCTACTCTCAAGTAGTCAGCCTTCCCCTTCGTATGGAATCCCAAAATTCATTCCATTTTCAGCAGGGGCGCTACATTAAAGACTTGGTTTTTGGTGCGAATGACGGTTTAATTACAACTTTCGCGATCGTTGCGGGCGTGGCTGGCGCCGATCTGCCTATTTCGGTCGTTCTCATTCTCGGCTTTGCAAATCTTTTTGCTGACGGTTTTTCAATGGCGGCCGGCGATTATTTAGGGAGTCGTTCCGAGCTTGATTTTGTGCAAAGTGAGCGAGCTGATTTAGAAAAGGCTATCCTTAAGACTCCCAGCGAGGCCAAAAAAGCGCTCTCGGAGTATTATTATTCGCAAGGATTTCGGGATTCTGTGTTAACTGAATTAACACGGATCGTGAGTAGCCATCGCCGAGCCTGGGTCGAGGCGCTCGCTCGCGGTCGATTTCGATTGCCCGCTGAAGATGGTCAACCGTATAAGAACGCTGGAGCGATCTTTCTTGCGTTCATTTTAGTTGGCTCTTTGCCTCTTTTGCCCTTTATTCTGGCGTTACCGAATGCTTTTTTGACTTCCATTCTTGTCACGACTTTGACGCTTTTTGTGCTCGGCGCGCTCCGTACCAGGGTTACCCGACAAGATTGGTTTATGTCCGGGCTTGAGATGCTTGCTGTTGGCGCCCTTGCCGCCGGAGTTGCCTACGCTGTCGGCGCTCTCCTTGGCTCGATTGCCTAAAACTCTTCAATTCGTTTATTTATAGTTCTAAAAGTTGCTCGTAAATCCGAACCATCGCGAGCGTGTCGAGTTCACAGTAGTGCAGGAGGTCTTTCTTAATCTGTTCGCGCCGATCTGCGTATTTGCCATTGAGCACAGTTTCCATCCAAAGCCGTTGCGCCGTTTGCCCTTCTTGGATATTGAGTGTCGCATAGCTCAACTTCGGCACAAGTACCGGTAAGATTTTTTTGATACTTGCACTTCCAAAAAAACGGTAGTCTTCATACCAGTGCGCCGAGAACGGTAGCATAAGGTCGATAATTCGGGTATTGAGTGATTTCATAAACGCCCGGTGTTCCGGAAACATCTCACCAAGATCTAAGTTGCATTGCTTTTCGAATTTTTCATTCCAGACGAGAATGGTACCAATTTCGCCGAAATCCTCTCGCAGCTGTGTCACAAGAGGCGGACCGGGATTCGTGGTATCGAAGTGAAGAAATTCTCGGTGCTCAAGCTCGCCATCGGGTTCGCGTAGGATGTGAAGAGAATACTCCATGGGGAGTTGCTGAAACGGGCGCATCTCGTTCATCGGCGGGATGATGCCGCCAATTGTTTCATAGTCAAAGAAGTAGAGTGGGAATTGGAATGACTTAAGAAATGTCCGAATCTGCTCGAGCTGGATGACTGGCTTCTCAAGTCTCGTCAGTTCCACTTGGCGGCGGTGTTTGGCATTGTCGAATTCAAAACGATCCGGAATATGCTTGATGAGTTCGATACCCTGATCCTCAAGTTCACCAATTAGGTCGTTGTTCGGTGGATTGATCTGATAGATATTATACGCGTCGGTGTTGAGTTTCAGGGTATAAAAAATCTCGAGCCACTCTTTAAGATATTGTTGTTGGGCATGACGAGGCGAAATGTCTGGCCGTTCAGATGATTTCATGACTGTCAGAGCCTGCTTGATTTTTTGTTCTGTTTCGGCGAGTTTGGCAGTTACCTTTTCGGTGAGTTCAATAATTTGCGTGATCGCTTTCGCCTCGATATTGCCATGAAGGGTGTAGGTATTGTTCACAACAATTACCGAGATTTTCTCGATAGCCAGTCCAGCACGCTCGAGCACTATCTTTTGGAATGCCAGATCATCGATGTGTTCCGGCTTATCTTTTGTACTCGATTTGACTTCATAGAGATCGAACGTATTTTTGCCGGTTCGATCGAGAATATCGAAGATGCAGGTTAGCTCATCCGCTTCGACGCGCCCTTGGAAGATAGTTTTAGCGTTATCGTTTAAAGTCGATTGCGTGCGAGCCGTGAGCGCCCGATATTCAGTGAACCCATTAAAACCGAGTTTTACACCCTCCGGAAACCGCGCCTCCGCATAGGCCTCGAACGCATGGCCGGCATCGAAAATTGCCTGAACGTTGGCGTCGATAGGAGGCAATTTTTCCGGATTGTGTTTTTTAAGCCACAGCCACGCCGGGTGCTTGAGAAACATCATGTAGTCGGATTTAGAAAGTTGCATCATTCTTGTTATCGCTTTCATATGAACCGTTCGGCACGTTTTGATGCCACGCTAATTGGTACTCGGCCAGTTGTTTGGGCGTAAAAGCGACAAACCGGATTTCACTGAACTGATCCGGATACTGCTTAATCCACTCGACTACAGTTGCAATAGCAATCGTTGTCGCTTCGGCGGCGGGGTAACCGTAAGTTCCGGTGCCAAGTGATGGGAAGGCGATACTGCGTACCTGACGCTCTGCCGCAAGAATCAAGCATGATCGGTAACAGTGCGCGAGGAGTTCAGCCTCTTGGCCTGCATGGTGACTATAAACTGGAGCCACTGTATGAATCACGAAACGGACTGACAGTGTGTGCCCCCGTGTCACAACGGCTTGGCCAGTCTCGCAGTGACCAAGCTTCTGACATTCGGTCCAAAGTTCTGGTCCAATTGCCCGATGAATGGCGCCCGAAACGCCTGAACCGGGCCGCAAATGTGGGTTCGCCGCGTTAACGATCGCATCAACTACTTGTTTTGCAATATTGCCTTCAACGAAAGTCACCCGAGTGGTCATGGTAAGATTGTAGCTCGTTTTTTCAGGATTAAATAGGGGGAGCGATAGGACTACTGGACGCTGTTTGCACATTGAAACTACCGTGCGGCCAGACCTTAATCACAAAAGTCGCTTTTGCTACCACTCATGGAATCAGCGGCCGGCAGTGTTTTGATCCGCGCTTGATCTTCACTTGGCATATAGGGAAACGGGCAGATTACGTAGTGATACAAACCCGGATGTTCGGCCGCCCAAGTTGAATTGCTAGAGATCTTATTTTTTTGCCTCAAGTCGTAAGCTGTCCACGAAATGAACGTGTTATTATTTTTGCGCATTCCAACCGCGGTTGCGATGGTTTCACCTTGAAATATCTTAATCGGCGGTGAGATAGGCGTTGAGCGTGAATCATTTTCTTTTGGCTCTGGGAGTTTATCGATCATAGCTTGCAGTTTGAAAGGAATTTCAAGCAAATGATCAAAACGATTTAGAATTCCGCAGGGCGATAAAACGTCAAAAACATATTGTGTCTCCTCGCCAACTAGAAATCGAGCGGCCTGAACGATTTCTCCATTCATCGGCGCCGTAATGGAGATTGCTTCATTAGGTGATCTATCGAAACGAAAACCAGCTGTTGGCTCATAGCCGACCGAGCGCATCTGGCCCGGATAGAGCACCGAAGTTGCCTCGTCAAGCTCGGTGATCGAAGAGAACGCCAATGGCTCGGGGCAAGCTATCGGAGTGCCGACTGATTGCCAACCATCCGCGCTCTGGACCCAGTATTTGCTTGCGTTTTGACTGTCTTGCGCAGAACTGTCATCCGTTATGTTTGTTTGAGGATTATCTCGACTTTGCTTCCCATCAATGGTATTTATAGCCACAAAAACAGCAAGCAAGGCGACGCTTATGAGCAAAATCCACTTAAGCCATGAGTGAGGTGATTTTTTTGATTGCAAATTTTCTTCCATTTAATCTCCCCGATACCCACTTTGAGTATCTTCCGGCCAAATAGTATCCTTACAGTTCTTCCGGTATTGATCTAATTCAGTTTGAATGATATTTCTCTGATCCATGCCGAAAATTCCATAGTAACTTCCTGCATCGCCATAGACACGACGAGGACAAGGGTTAGCACTCGAAGCGGGGGCGCTTGCAGAATCATTTTTACTATTTTTATTAAAAACAGACCAAATAAGTATTATCAAGAATACTGAACAGATCACTAAAGCAACAATAATCATTTTGTTTGCTTTGTGGATCGCTAAGATGATGGCGACAAAAATTACCAAAAGCGTACCGACGGCGATTAGGGTGAGTAGTAAATTTGAATTTGAATTTTTTGTTGACTGACCTTGTGTAGCGAATGAGTTTTGTACGGCTGGTCCCTGGCCAGAACCGATTGCATAAAGACTCCCGGCGATCGATGTAAAATAAATCGTACCGTCAGAGCCGATTGCCGGCGATGAGTCAACTCCGCTTGAGACAGGTATTTTCCACTTTTCTTTTCCATCTGGAGAATAGGCGTAGAAGTAATTTGCTAAAGTTCCAAAATATATTGTGCCGTCGGAACCGAGTGCCGGTGATGAGCTTAGAGCCTCATATTGATTTGGAGTTTGTGAGCGCCAAAGCTCCTTGCCGCTTGTATCGTATCCGTAAAAAATTCCTCCCCAGTCACCGAAAAAGAGCTTAGAGTCATTTGAAAGTGCCGGAGTAATGCTTAGTCCGTTTTCAAAAGGCGTTCGCCATTTTTGCTCTCCATCGGAAGTTAGAGCATAAGCAAAAGCTTTTCGTGGATCCTTAGCGCCCTTGGCGAGAAAATATATCGTCCCGTCAGGCCCGATCATTGGAGAACCCTCTTGAACGCCTTCCGGAGGATTGAATTTCCATTTAATTTCTTTGTTAGTAGTTATTGCGAAGAGCATATTGGCACAATTGTTATCTGCGCAATCGTTCGCTGAAACTAAGATAGTACCGTCATCGGCAATAGCTGGTGTTCCATTGACCCACGAAGAGCCGCCTGGGTCCCAGCTCCACTTTAGGCTTCCATCTGGATTAAATGCATAAAAATAAGAAGGTCTCTCTTGCGGTCTGCCGGTTTCAGTTGGCGGATAGAGTTCGCTACCCACATAGATCGTTCTATCAAGTCCAATGGCTGGAGTTGGCCAGGCATTTTTAAAAGTAAAAACAGGATATTTCCATTTTTCACTTCCGTCAGATGTTATAGCATAAAAATTGCCACTCATCGGCAAAAAATAAATTGTTCCATCATTACCTATTGTTGGAGAACCTTGAGCACAGCTTTCGCCACCCCATTCGATAGAACGCACTGGCTCGCCGCCTTTGAATTTCCACTTTAAACTCCCATCTTGATTGATCGCATAGAGATAACATCGGTGATCGGCGAAATAAATCACACCTTTTGCGTCAATAACAGGAGATGTTTCTATCTGCCCTTCGGCTTTGAATTCCCATTTGATAGTGCCATTAGTTTTTGAGGTATCGTACTTAGATTGTCCAGTTAACTTTCGATCACCGTGGAACACTGGCCAAGATGAATCGGCAAGACCAGAGATAGTAGCAAGAGACGTTTCTGTTTGAATAAAAAGAGCGACAAATAATCCGAGAATGGCGAGTGACTTTTTAATTTTCATTATCTGCTAAAGTTCCGGATAGCCAAAAATCGGAATTTCATAGTTGCCATATTTCCAGACACGCTGGCTCTTCTCTGGAGCGGGCGTAAAAATATTATCAATTGGTTGCGCACTTGATTTAGGATCGACATAAACACCATCGCCACAATTTGTGATGATGTTATTTTTGATAATTTGCGATCCAGCAATAGACGCTATGCCGGTATGGCAATCATCTATCATATTGCCTGAAACTTCTTGATCGCTGTTGAACTTAAGATCAATCCCCTCGTGTCCCGCGTCAGATAAATAATTTTTAATTATTTTGATATTTGAGTTAGCCGACGATATCGCTCCCCACAGAGCGTGTCGAGATATAGTATTTTGGATAACGCTATTTGGCTGTTTTCCAGTCGGGTTAATTCCGTTGCGAGTATATTCAACAGTAACATTGTCTACGATACTCTCATCGCCTTGAAAGATTATCGCCTCCCAATCAGCTAAATTTGGTTTTTTTTCCGCAGATGTGAAGACAATGGGTTTCGCTTGTTCACCTTTGGCGATGATTTTTTTTAAAATAAAAAGACTAGAGTGAGTGGTTGAATACGCTTTGAGTCGTGTTGGGTCTTTGTCGTTAAAACCATCTGGCGGTATTTCGTCCCCCCAATGGCGATCATCCCCAACAGAAAATTTAATCGTCGTTCCAGGTAAAACAGTCAGGTCCCCTAGAATTACAATATCCCCGGTAACGAAAATGTTATCACTCCAAACCTGATTGCCGATAAACCACCCGCTTATAGAAGCATTGGATGTTTGGGTTGTTGAAAAAAATTTGTAGGTGGTGAAGATAATAATAAAAACTATAATTATCAGCAAAATATATGATATTTTTTTCCAGTTCATAAAATTAGTTTAGCATGATTCGCCCCGCCAATGGCGGGGCTGGGCGAGCGAACCTTCTCATCTTCAAAAAATGAGTTCGTATCTAATTTCTTGGCTCCGGGGGTAGGATTCGAACCTACGATTTCCACGTCCAGAGCGTGGCGTCCTGCCGCTAGACGACCCCGGAAGAATGAATCAAGTTTACCTTACGCGACACTAGCCATGAGCCGGGCAAATTCTTCGCGTTCGATAGTTTCTTGCTTTAGAAGTTTTTCAGCAATTTTTTTGAGCGTTGCCTTATGTTTGGTGAGAAGGGTGCGAGTTTTTTGCTCGGCCTCGAGAATAATTCGGCGCACTTCAGAATCAAGTTGGGCGGCGATCGTTTCAGAGTAATTGTGTTCGTCGCGGAAATCTCGACCCAGAAAAACTAATTCGTCGCGATGGCCAAACTGGATTGGTCCCAAAGCTTCGCTCATGCCATAAACGCGTACCATATCGCGGGCGATTTTAGTCGCTTTTTTCAAATCATTTTCAGCGCCTGTCGTTGTTTCATTAAAGATCAATCGTTCAGCCTCGCGCCCGCCTAAAAGAGAAGCGATCTCATCTTCAAACTTGCTCTTTGTGACCAGTCGTCGATCTTCCTCGGGCAAGCTCCAGGTATAACCAAGGGCTGATCCGCGCGAAACGAGCGAGATTTTATGGATTGGATCGGTATTGGGCAGTAAATGGCCGACAAGCGCGTGTCCCACTTCATGGTAGGCGGCAACCTGTTTTTCTTGTTCGTTCATGAGTTTGCTTTTACGCTCTGGCCCGATCAGCACTTTCTCGATCGCGTGATTAAAAGTCTGCTGATTCACTTCCTTAAGACTATCGCGCGCCGCCAAAATAGCCGCTTCATTGACGATATTTTTAAGGTCGGCGCCCGAGGCGCCTGGGGTGGCGCCGGCGATATGCTCTAAGTTTATATCTTTAGCAATCGGCTTGTTATTCATGTGGAGTTTAAGAATTTCTTTACGTTCTTCTCGGTCAGGGAGCTCCATGATGACGCGTCGATCAAAGCGACCCGGTCGCAAGAGCGCTGGGTCGAGAACATCGGGTCGATTAGTGGCCGCGATTACAATGACGCGCGCATCAGTTTCAAAACCATCCATCTCCACCAAGATTTGATTGAGAGTTTGTTCGCGTTCATCATGACTGCCTCCAAGCCCCGTGCCGCGCTGACGACCAATCGCATCGAGTTCATCGATGAAGATCACGGCTGGCGCATTCCGCTTGGCTTTTGAAAATAGATCACGCACGCGCGACGCCCCCACGCCAACAAACATTTCCACAAATTCAGAAGCTGAAAGCGAGAAGAATGGCACCTTAGCCTCGCCGGCCACGGCTTTGGCGAGAAGAGTTTTACCGACACCAGGAGGCCCAACAAGCAGAACGCCTTTAGGGATCTCGGCGCCGATCTCGGCATACTTTTTTGGATTTTTGAGAAAGTCAACAACCTCGATCAGTTCCTGCTTGGCTTCACGCGCTCCCGCCACGTCTTTAAAGGTAATTTTCTTTTTGCCTACAAATAACCGCGCTTGAGATTTACCAAACGAAAGGGCGCGCATACTGCCAGCTTGAGCTTGGCGCAAGATGAACCAGAGCAAGAGCCCAACAAAAATAAAGGGCAAAAACAGAGAAATCAGCGAACCCAGAAGCGCGCCGCTGGCGGGATTTTCGATTTTAATTGAAACTTTTTCAGGCGTGATGCCGTAGTCAGTTAAGCTAACGCCAGCTTCCTTAAAAGTGCGTAGTTTGGTTCCATCTGCCAGCTCGGCGATCACCTCTTCATTGTCGACAGTTACTTGACGGATTTGGTTTTCTTTAACAAGTTGGGCAATTTCTGAAATCGTTGATTCTTTGGGCGTGGAACTGTCATTTCGAATCAACCCAAAAAGCACCAGACCAGCCAGGGCTAAAAAAATGAGCGTAAAAATCGAGCGATTTAGTTGAGGATTCATATTTGGTGGCTCCGGGAGGATTCGAACCTCCGACCCACGGCTTATGATGCCGTTGCTCTACCGCTGAGCTACAGAGCCAAGCAGAGCTTTTTAATTTGGGCGCGGGGCCAGGATTTGCACCTGGGACTGAGGCTTATGAGACCTCCATGTTGCTACTACACTACCCCGCATCGGCAAGGCGCATTATATCAGCGTTGATGAGGAGCGGCAAGCTTCAGGATTTGCTCCGGCGGTGAAGAAGCCAGTTAATCCATGTTTGGGCATTTGAACTTGCTTTATCAAAAAACCCTTTAGCTGTATCTGTTTGTGTATCTTTGGCAACTACCGGGAATTCAGTCGTTTGTGATTGATTGTCGCGGTTTTTGGCAATTAAAACAACAGTTTCACCGGGTCGTTTTAGACCCAATCGGCGGCGCGCTTCCAACTCACGATACGCCGTGCTTTGATAGTAAAAAATCTGATTTTTTAAATATGCAAGCCGATACTCCAAGGTTTCAATATCCTCTTTAAGTTGACGAATCTGTTCACTGATGGAGTAGTTTTTTTGGATTGCTCGGCCAAGGTTAATAAATACATAACTTAACATAAGCACTGCTAGTGTTCTGATCACAATCAAACCTAGACGAGCTTGAATTCGCGCCATCCCAACTATTATACAGCTTTTAGCTGGTTAAAGTTTACCAACGGCCGCCGCGGTCATTCCGTCTGTTTTTTTTGGGTTCCGAAGGAGGAGGGGTCGAGTCGGCGGCATTTGTTTCAGGTTTTGAAATCCACCATTGGTAGCCATAATAGCCGCCAAAGCCGGCGGCCGCGGCGATGATAATAATAAGAAGAGTCACCCAGGTTCGGGTTGTGTCCGAAACCTTTTTTTCATCCGTGCCGCCTTTAATTTGGCCCGAGTCATCAGTCGGTTTTTCGCCTTCAGCTTGGCCACCGATTGGCGCAGGTTCTTCAGTTTCGGCTGGCGCCGTCGTCGGAGTTGGCGTGGCAGAAAGTTTTGCTGGTTGGGGTGTTGGCGTGGCAGTTGGCGCGCTGGTTGTAGTTGCAACTACAAAGTCGGCGATCGGTTGAGGTTTTCTAGGAGTGACAGTGACTGTTGTGTAGGCGCTTGAGTTTCTCACCGCATCAAGGCTGGCGAGGCCAATTTCATAAGTCATGTCGTTGAGTAAGCCTTTGAGCGTCAGCTGGGTAAAGTCGCCGCCCGAGAGAAAGAGGGTGGTGTATTCGGTTTGATTCGAAGCGCGATAACGCAGATTGTAACCAATTGCCTCCGGCACCGCATTCCAGTTCAGCATCGCCTGTCCATCGCTCTGCTCAACACGTGTAAATGTTGGCAAGGCAGGCGCCGCAATATCGGCTGAACCAGTAACGTTGTCCAAAGTTTCGGCACGCGCATAAAGAAAGCCCGCGTAATTCACACCTTCTAATGTAATATCGGTTGCGTTGACACCAGTGCTTGCATAGAGATCCCAACGTTTTTCCGTCTCATTATAGAAACGGATGCCTTCCAGTTGCGTTTCGGTTGTAATGCCGGCGGCAGTGAGATCGGCTTGAGTGTAGAAAAGACGAATTTCAAGTGGTAAAGCGCTCGAATCACTTGAGCTTAAAGTTGCAATTCGACCAACGCGAATTTTGCCTATTGGTAATTCAACGCCAGTTGGATTCATCGCATCGTGATCGTGCACGCCCAAAATTGCTTCAGTTACACTGGGAGCGGCGATGAGAAGCAGTTGCGAAGGAACAAGAAAGTTTGCCAATCGATTTGCGCTTGTTACCGTCTGTTCGGTCAAAGCACTGTCATTAATCTCAACATCTATCTGGTCACCTTGGCTATCTTCATTGAGCGCCTCGTCGAGTGAGCGGACAATAAATTTGTGCTCACCGTTAGCAAAGATGTCGGTCGTGTAAGCCATCGTCAAAGAATCAACGGTCGTGAGAAGTGTATCTTCACCATTTGAATGATGGTAAATCCGGTAACTTGCCACGTCACTTGATTCGGAAGGCAACCAGGTCAGTAGTACCATGCCGCGGTGAGTCGCGGCTTGCGTCTGCTGGGGTGGATTCGGCACAACCGTATCTTTGATAACCTCTGTCCGGGTAGCTTGACTGGATCGGTTTCCGAATTGATCCCAAACCCAAGCGCTTAATGTAAGTGGACCATCGGCAAGTAAATGCGCATCGAGCGTTAAAGTTGCTCCAGGCAAACCAGTGGCTGTCACTTCTCGCTCATTATCAGCGAGCGCAACTTCAATGGTTCTCACTAAACTTGGATCAGCCAGTGGAACCTCGATGACAACCGCAGTTTCATTCGCGCGATTCACTGTATTGGCTGGGTTTGTTTCGGTGGCGATAATAGCGGACTGATTCGAAGCCAGAATGCTCATAGTTTGCTTGATGGCGCTGAATTGCGTCCACGCGCTCATAATTCCGGCATGTTCAGTATAGCCCTGGAGTGTGATCGCGCCGTCGACAAGGGTTTGAGCATCGATTTTTGCAAGAGTGGCGCTTGCAATCTGCTCATCGCGAGTCGAGGCGAGAGGGGTTAGATTGCCCAAACTGTCGACAATAGACGCGTTCAAGCTGGCGCTTCCTTCAAATGCGCCGAGCAAGGTGACCTCGTTCACATTGGCGCTAGTGATTACGTTTTCAGGTGTCTGATCGGTGGCGGCGACAATTAAACTCGCTAAAGTGTTTGGCGCCTCAATTATTGCGGTTGCGTTTGTTGCCGCTTCGGTCTCATCGACATTCGAAACCCAACGACCGGTGCCATCGATGGTCCGGGCGATTGAGTCACTCAAAGATGGAGCAGGTATGGTCGCAGCCAGTGAATCACCCCACGCGAGTGTTTCAACAGTAATATCCGCTTGATTTAGCTTGACCCAATCTTCACTGCGCTCAAGGGATTCAGGTAACTCAACTGCCAAATAACTCCCAGCATTCAAATTATCATTTCCGAGCAGGAGTGAAGAGCTCGACGAGCTAATACTCCAACTCGAAAGATTGATTGGCGCCGTTGATGGATTAAAAATTTCAACCCAGTCATGCGTCGGTGAAACTTCATTGATGACGAGCCGATTTTCAGCGCCTGGCTCCGTGGCCAAAGCAAAATTCGGTGGCAAAAACTGCACGCATAAAGTCACAAGCAAACAACGCGCGACCCAAATCTTCCACATATTTCCTCCTCGTTCGTAGTTGAAATGGCTACTTCTTACGTAGCCAGGGTCGAGGAGGCATGTCAAGTGGAAAATTCATTATACATTTTGCGTTCGTACAGAAAATGTTTTTTACGAGTTTAAATTTAGAAAACTCATTTCACGTTCGTAGCAGAAGTGCCGAACATTTGGACAACTAGAACAGTTTCCTTGCCTTCAAGTGTGCCTTTAACCACAGCGACGCCAATATCTTGAAAATCGGCACTCAAAATGTTTGCTCGGTGAGTGTCGCTTTCCATCCACGCTGGCACAACTTGTTTTTGATCCAAAAAGCCGGCCGCTAAATTCTCGCCAGCCATTTGGTACTGGTAGTGGCTTGCCTCGATAAAACTCCAAGGAGTGACGCCAACTGGGCTGATATGTTCAAAATACTGTCCCGAGAACATGTCGCGCGCCTTGGCTTGTGCCGCCGCTTGCAGATTAGAGTTCCATTTTAAGTCTGGTAAGCCAGTTAAGAGTCTTTCGGTGTTTGTTTTAGTCAAAATTACTTTTTCATCCTCCAAAATCACCGGTAGAGTGGCACCGTGAATTTGACCGACTGTGCGAGAAAAAGTAACGTTGTAACTGAATAAAAGAATAAGAGCAAAAATTATTCCGGCTGTCAGGCTAATCAGATATGGCAGGCGAACGTTTTTGAGAGGTAGGTTGTGATAGGTCATGGCAAAATTCATCCGATCTTGCCTGACCTTACTGTTAAAGGCAGTATAGCACACTATCTGTTAGACGTCAATTGTTTGTGTATTAAATAGTAAAAACTACTCTGTGGTGACCCCAGGGGGAGTCGAACCCCCGTTCCCACCGTGAGAGGGTGATGTCCTAACCACTAGACGATGAGGCCCTAAACCGAAGTAGTTTATCAAGCATGGACGACGCATTCAATTATATTGTATACTTTGTGCCGCGCAGAGGCCCGTAGCTTAGTGGTTAGAGCAGTCGGCTTATATCCGACCGGTCACAGGTTCGAATCCTGTCGGGCCTACCAAAATTCTTTTTATGTTTCACAAAAATTTTTTTACCTTTACTGCGCATGACAATGCCGATCTGGGCTTCCAGATGGGTAAGGTTTTTACTGCCCAGGCTCGGACGGGAATTCAGCGTGCTCGTCGGCACAAGAACTGGTCGGCCAAGCGTGTTCGCGCTCAAAAATTTCTTGTCTTCCAGACACAATACTTTCCAGAGTATTCAGAGGAATTGCAGGCTTACGCAAAAGGTGCGCACGTTGATTTTCTCGATCTCTTCACGTTGAGTCTAGAGGATGAGGTAGAAGATCGGCTTACTGAGCACTGCACAACTGTAATTACAGACGACGGCTTCCTCTTGGCGCATAATGAAGATGAAAACGAAATTTCGGAAGACCAAATTTGTGTTGTGCAAAAAACGATTGAGGCGCTAACACTTTTTGAGCTTTATTATTACAATACTTTAGGCGGTAATTCAGTCACAGTTAACTCCCATGGTTTCGTGATCGCGATTAATTCGCTCTCCTCAAAGGCTTTACAAGTCGGGGTGCCCAGAAATGCGATCGCCCGATTTTTTTCAGAAACGAACGACCCAGAACGCGCGCTTGCGAAACTTGACGTTTTGCCTCGCGGCGCTGGTTACAGCATCAATATCGTCAACGCCAAGCAAGAAGTTTGGAACATTGAATACAACTCAAAGTCTGTTTCAGTGACGCGCCCTACGCTACCTTTCGTCCACACCAATCATCATCTTTCTCATCTTAAAGCTGATGAAGCCAATTTGGGCGAGAGTTCGCGTAACCGTTATCGAATGGCCTCTAAATTAGTGCGCGCGCAGATGACGCCGATGAGCCTCTTTGGCCTGATGGCAGATACCTCAAACGGAGCTGAAATCAGTTTGACGAATCGGCATACCGTTGCCCGGATCATAGTCGAGCCGGCGGCGGCCCAGATTTGGCTCAAACGAGAACGTTTAAGCGGCGCCCTTACTTATCCTCTGACTCTCTTGAAATAACAGAAAGAAATTAGTATGGTCAGAAACTCATTAGTTTGAGACAAGGAGACTCCATGGAACAGGCGGCACTCTATTTTGCGCTCGGGAGCGCAATTTTATCGGTCATCTACGGCTTATTTTTATCTCGTTGGATAACAAAACGTCCCATGGGTACCGGTAAAATGGTTGAGATTTCGTATGCGATTCGTCAAGGCGCTAAGGCGTATCTTGCTCGTCAGTATAAAACCATCACACTCGTTGCCTTAATTTTAGCGCTTGCAATCGGCTTCGGACTCAACTGGATTACGGCCGCCGGTTTCATTGTTGGTGCGGTTTTTTCCGGCATAACTGGTTTTATTGGCATGATGATTTCAACCCAAGCAAATGTGCGTGTCGCTGAAGCCGCTAAAACTGGACTTCGGTCAGCTCTTGCAATTGCTTTTCAAGGCGGCGCTGTGACGGGCTTGCTTGTTGCTGGTCTTGGCCTGCTGGCAGTCGCCGGTTTTTATGCACTGACCAAAGATGTTAATGCCTTGATCGGGCTTGGTTTTGGTGGCTCGTTAATTTCAGTTTTTGCCCGCCTCGGCGGCGGAATTTTTACCAAAGCCGCGGATGTCGGCGCTGATCTTGTTGGTAAAGTTGAGGCTGGTATTCCAGAAGATGATCCGCGCAATCCAGCTGTGATTGCTGACAATGTGGGTGATAACGTTGGTGATTGTGCTGGAATGGCCGCTGACTTGTTTGAAACTTATGCCGTCACAACCATTGCCGCGATGCTCCTCGCTCAAGCTTTTGACGATTTTCTCGGTGAGTCAACTCGGTTGGTTGTCTATCCGCTTGCGTTAGGCGGCGCCGCAGTTCTCTCTTCGGTTATTGGTACCTGGTTTGTGCGTTTGCCAAGCGGCGGTAAGTCGCCACGCATTATGGCGGCAATGTATCAAGGGCTGGCGGTTTCGGCGCTCATCGCTGCCATCGCTTTCTATTTTATCACCACCTCGCTTTTAAATGGTTCTCCGATTGCGAGTATTATTCCAATCAATAATATCTACTACTCAAGCTTGATCGGTCTCGCGATCACCGCGCTGATGGTCTGGATTACTGAATATTATACCGGCACGGGCTTTGGCCCTGTGCGTTCGATCGCCCAAGCCTCAACTACTGGCCATGGCACTAATGTGATCCAAGGACTCGCAATCTCGATGAAAAGCACTGCTCTGCCGGTTGCAGTGATTTGCGCGGGTTTACTCGCCGCTTATTCCCTGGCCAATATTACCGGTGTGGCAATCGCAGCGTTTGCGATGCTGTCAATGACGGGTTTAATCGTGGCAATTGATGCCTACGGTCCAATTACCGACAACGCTGGCGGCATTGCTGAAATGAGCAGTCTACCTAAAAAAGTTCGCGATGTCACCGATCCTCTCGATGCGGTGGGCAACACCACTAAAGCCGTCACCAAGGGTTATGCGATTGCTTCGGCTGGATTAGCCTCGCTGGTGCTCTTTGTCAGTTACGTCCTTGAACTTTCCAAAGCGGGGAGCGAGGGCGGTTTGGGTGCGGCTTACAGTTTTGATCTGGCTAATCCGTTCGTGATCGTTGGGCTCTTTATCGGTGGCCTTCTGCCATTTATTTTTGCCGCTCTCTCGATGGAGGCGGTCGGTAAAGCGGCTGGCGCGGTCGTGGAGGAGGTCCGCCGTCAGTTTCGCACCTTTAAAGGTATCATGAAGGGTACCGAGAAACCCGATTACTCCCAAGCAGTCGATATCGTGACAAAAAGCGCCTTGCGCCAGATGATCTTGCCAGCGCTCTTGCCAATTTTGGCTCCGATTCTCGTCGGTGTCTTCTTTGGCCCCGCGAACGGCCCAATCGTTTTGGGCGCTATGTTGGTTGGAACAATTATTACCGGCCTCTTTTTAGCTCTCTCAATGACAGCTGGTGGCGGCGCTTGGGATAACGCTAAAAAATATATCGAAGAGGGAAATTTTGGTGGCAAGGGGTCTGAAGCGCATAAAGCCGCGGTGACGGGTGATACCGTCGGCGATCCATACAAAGATACCGCCGGCCCAGCGCTTAACCCGCTTATTAAAGTTGTCAATCTTGTTGCCTTGCTGATTATTCCTCTGGTCGTGGCAATTGAGCTTCCCAGTTGGGTCAAGCCAGCTATCGCGCTAACTGCTATTATATTATTGGCAATTGGCTTGCGTCTTGCGCGCTCTAGGCCAGTTGTGGAAGTATCCGCAGTGAAGTGAGGACATGGCTCAAGCGCCAATTCAACTGCGTGCCGTCGTCGACCGATTTGAGGGCCATAAAGGAGTTTTACTCTTTGATGACGCTGATCTTCTCGGCCCGCTTGCTGGTCAAGAATTGGTTTTGCCAAAACGTCTCTTGCCAACTGGTTGCCGCGAGGGCGACGTGATTGTGTTTGATATGCTGACTGATCTTCAGGCTACCCAACATCGTGAGACCCTAGCGCGTCAAGTTCTTGAGGAAATTTTGAATGGTCGATAAAAATTCAATTTCGCGTCGCACACTCCGGCGCTGGATTGTTGGAGGGATAAGCGCCTTACTAGGCGTTCTTGTTTTTGCAGGCGGAATCTATGGTTTCTATACGATTGCTTACGCCGATAGCATTTTTCCAAATACCTATGTCGGGCCAGTCAGTGTGGGCGCCGAATCGCTTGTCGAAGCCGAGACAAGTATTACTCGCGCCGTTCAGGAATACCAAAAGACGTCTTTGAAATTTGCGATTGAGAATGAAGCTCTTTCTTTGGCGCTCGATGAGCTCTCGGTCAATTACGATGCGCTGGAAAGCGCAACGCTAGCCTATGGCTTGGGGCGCACTGGTTCACTTTGGGAAAATCTGCTTATTCAAGTTGGCGGTTTAATTGAACCCAATACTCTTGAGCTTCGTTTGACTTATAATGAGGAAAATCTCAATGATTTTCTTGAGCTCCAAAGTACTAAATTTGATGAGCCAGAACAGAATGCCACGATTGCTTATATTGATGGCGAGGTGAACGTGGTGCCGGAAATGAGTGGTCAGCGCTTCGATCAGGATCGTCTGCGCGCTGAAATCATCGCGAGTCTTAAAACCTTGACCCCGCTTCAAACCGCTGTTTACGAACTTCGGCCTTCAACTCCAACTGTCACGGCTGATCAAGTCAAGGCGCTTTTGCCAATGATCGAGCGGGTTGCGACTCAACCACTGACTTTAGTCGCCGAAGGCAAAAACTATAAAGTCTCGCCGGAACAGTTAAGCGAGTGGCTCGCGATCAGCAAAGAATCAAACCAAACGCCGACAGTTGAAGGATTTTTTGAAACCAACAGCACGGTGATGGTCGGTTTCGATCAGGAGAAAATTCAAGGCTATCTTAAAACTATTGCCACTGAAATTAATCAAGACCCTGTTGATGCGCGCCTGACAATTAAAGATGGCCGTGCGAGCGTTTTTCAAACAAGCAAAGATGGCAAAGCGTTAGATTTGGAGAAGGCGTCGGCCGAAATTATTCAACTTCTCGAAGTGCGCTATCGCAATGCTCGAACGCGCGCTGACGCCAAGGCGGAAACACTCACCCTGCCTGTTAAACTGACGAAGCCAATTGTTAATTCGAGCACAGTTGATGATTTAGGGATTAAGGAGCTGATTGGCAAAGGCACAACCGATTTTTCCGGCTCACCAAATAATCGAGTGCATAATTTGGCAAATGGCACCAAGTTTTTAAGCGGCATTCTTGTTAAACCAGGTGAGGAGTTTTCAACTGTTAAAGCACTGGGCGCCGTCGACGCCTCGACGGGTTATTTGCCGGAGCTCGTCATCAAAGAGAATCGGACAATCCCGGAATATGGCGGTGGATTATGTCAGGTCTCAACAACCCTTTTTCGGGCGATTCTAGACGCTGGCTTGAAGGTGACGGAGCGGAAGGCTCATTCATACCGGGTTAGTTATTATGAGCGGAATGTCGGACCTGGGCTTGATGCAACGGTTTATCTGCCCAAACCCGATCTCAAATTTTTAAATGACACACCCGGTTGGATTCTGGTTCAAGGTTATGTCACCGATAAAGAGCTGACTTTCGAACTCTATGGCACTTCCGACGGCCGCACCGCCAAGATTGATGGTCCCCAAACTTTGTCGCGGACACCACCACCAGCTGATGTTTATGAAACTTCGAGCAGTTTGGCGCCTGGCGAGGTCAAGCAAATTGAAAAACCGCATGAAGGCGCTCGCACCACGGCCACGTATACCGTGATGCGCAATGGAGAAGTGATCAACAGTCAAACTTTTACTTCCAGTTACAAGGCTCTGCCGGCGCGTTTTCTCAAAGGGCCGGATCAGCCAACTGATCAGCCGTCAAACTAACTAACTGTCGTTTTTTTGCCGCCGTTACAAAGGCCGTAAAAAGCGGGTGAGGGGAGAGTGGACGGGATTGAAATTCTGGATGAAATTGCGTGCCGATGAAAAACGGATGGCGCTCCCCCGGGAGCTCAATAATTTCAGCCAAACGACCGTCAGGTGAGGCGCCGGAAATTACCAGGCCGGCAGATTCCAAAATTTCTCGATATTCGTTGTTAAGTTCATATCGATGTCGATGACGCTCGCTCACCCGTCCCCTACCGTAAATTTTTTCCGCGCGGGTGTCTTTTTTAAGTTTAGCTGGGTAGGCACCCAAGCGCATTGTGCCGCCATATTCAAACTTTAAAAGTTTTTTCTCCTGTTCCGGTATAATGTGGATCACTGGATGAGTCGGTCGTTTTTTAATTTCAGTTGTGTGAGCGCCAATGAGATGAGCCACGTGGCGAGCGAACTCAACGGTTGCGAGTTGCATGCCGTAGCAGAGTCCGAGATAAGGAATTTTTTGCTCGCGAGCAAATTTAATCGCTGTGATAATGCCTTCCACTCCTCGACTTCCAAAACCGCCCGGCACGATCACACCGGCGTAAGTATTTAATTCCTGAACGAGTTTGGGATTTGTTTCATATCGTTCAGCGTCAATCCAAGTCATATTTGGCTTAATGCCTTGGGTCCAACCACCATGCTTAACCGCCTCAATCACCGAAATGTAGGAATCGGAGAGTGTATAGTCACCCGTGCCGAAATACTTCCCAACCACCGCAATTTTAATTTCGCGTTTGACGCGCTGGATCGACGCAACTAACTTGCGCCAGTCTTTAAGGTTGTGCCGTCTCGGTTTTAGGCCGAGTTTTTCCAGGATGATCTCCCCTACTCTTTGAGCCTCAAGGATCAAGGGGACTTCATAAATTGAGTCAACATTTGGATTCGAGATCACATCTTCGGGGCGGACATTGCAAAAGAGCGCGAGGCGTTCCCGTCGTCGTTTATCGATTGGCGCATCGGCTCGGCCAACAATCATATCCGGCTGGATGCCCATTGAGTTTAGGAGCTTAACTGATTGTTGAACGGGTTTTGATTTCATCTCGCCAAGCGAGACAGGAATCGGTAAGTAGGCAACATGCACTTGTAGAATATCGGCCGGGGTTTTAAACTTCATAATTCTAGACGCTTCGAAAAATAGAGCATTTTGATATTCGCCGACTGTGCCGCCAAACTCGATAATCACAATTTCAGCCCGCTGGACTCGGCCTGCCTCTTTAATCCTATGGATGATCTCATCAGTCACATGCGGAATCGCCTCCACATCTTCACCCTGATATTCAAAGGCGCGTTCGCGGCGCAGAACCTCCTGATAGACTTGGCCAGTTGTAATGTAATTCGCGCGTCCCAAATTGACGTTCATGAAACGTTCGTAATTGCCCAAATCCTGATCGGATTCTAATCCATCATCGGTTACAAAGACCTCGCCATGCTCTTGAGGGCGGATGGTGCCGGCATCAAGATTTAAATACATATCGACTTTAATCGCTGTCACGCTAAAACCGGTCGATTCCAACAAACGCCCGATCGAAGCGGCGGTCACCCCTTTGCCGAGGCCGGAAATTACTCCGCCCGAAATGAAGATATATTTTCTTGAGTTCATCAACTTTTCCCCTTTGTGACTGATTCTAATAAAAAATGGCACCAAGCTCTGGGAGTTTTCAAGTGCCCTTTTTAAAGTATCGAACGGAGGTAAAAATACAAGCAATCTTGTGCACAATTAAGTGCGTGGTTAGGATAAGCTAAGGGAGTTGTTGAGTTAAGGATTTTTTCACTTCTGTCAGTCTCGCGCTGACATTTAAAGAGAAAAGTGAGGAAGTCTTATCCATAAGGAGACGATATGAATATGGCTGAAAGCATTTTCAAGGCTTACGATATTCGCGGCATCTATCCAGATCAACTCGACGAAGAGGGTGTTTATCAAATTATTCAGGCGTATATTAAAGTTGTAAAGCCTAAAAAAGTTGTTGTCAGTCGCGATGTGCGTGAACATGGACCCCAGCTTCAGCAAGCGGCCATTCGGAGTTTTATCGAAGCTGGAGTGGATGTTGTCGATGCGGGTTTGGTCTCGACAGATATGTTCTATTGGGCGGTCGCTAATTTACCCGTCGAGGGCGGAGTCACTTTATCTGCCTCACATAACGCTCGAGAGTGGAACGGTTT
The DNA here is from genome assembly GCA_016187225.1 of Candidatus Berkelbacteria bacterium. Lineage (NCBI taxonomy): Bacteria > Candidatus Berkelbacteria > Candidatus Berkelbacteria bacterium. The sequence continues at coordinate 63,068 of JACPKC010000004.1, forward strand.
AAACATGGCTCGACAAGGCGCCGAACCGATTTCGAAGGAATCGGGTCTAGATGAGATTAAAAATCTTGCCCTAGCCGGATGTCGAGTCGAGAGTGATCGCAAAGGTATGATTAAGGAACAAGACATTCTCGATGATTATTGTCGCTGGCTTCTTTCGTTAATCGATGTCGGCAAATTGACCCCGCTCACACTTGCTGTTAATCCCAACCATGGCTATCAAGGAATTGTTTTAGAGCGGATCATCGAGCTTGGCAAACTCCCAATCAAAGTTAAGAAAATCTATTTCGAACCGGATGGTACTTTTCCTCTGCCCGGTGGGCACCCTAATCCGCTGATTCCGGAGAATCGTCACGCAAGCGTTGAACTTGTGCAGACCTCGGCCGCCAATCTTGGTGTTTCATGGGATGCAGACGGTGATAGATGTTTTCTCATCGATGAGACAGGACGGTTCCTTGAGGGCTATTTCACGACAGCTGTACTTGCGGTTGAACAACTCAAGAAGCATCCGGGTGGCAAAGTGATTATTGACCCAAGGCTGATTTGGGCTTCAACCCAGGCGATTCTGGCAAATGGCGGTCTGCCAATTATCTCGCGGGCTGGTATGACCATTATCGCCAAGCGCATGCAGGCTGAAGGCGCAATTTTTGCAGGCGAGATGAGCGCGCATTATTATTTTCCCGAGACGTATAATCGAGATAATGGCATGTTGCCGCTTTTCCGCATTCTTGAGCTAATGGCCTCAAGCAGGAAGAAGCTTTCAGAAATTTATGATCCCTACCTTGCCAAGTACTTTGTCTCCGGGGAGATCAACAGCACAGTCACTGATATTCAAATGATTCTAAAATCAATCGAGACCAAGTATGTTGGTGGCAAAGTTGAGCATATCGACGGGGTTTCAGTTGAGTACCCTGACTGGCGCTTTAATTTGCGCTCTTCAAACACTGAACCACTTCTGCGGCTCAATGTTGAGGCGAATTCGAAGAAAGTGATGGAGCAAAAGCGTGACGAACTGCTCGCAATTATTCGAGCGTAATTAGACCGATTTGTTCTTTGACCGTTTTAAGAGTTTGTGCGGCGACTGGTTGCACTCGCTCGGTGCCATCTTTAAGAATTTGCGCAAGATACTGTTCGTCGGCAATTAATTTGTCGTATCTCGCTTGGACCGGTGCCAGAAACTTATTGATTTCATTTGCCAGACTCTCCTTAAACTCGGCATAGCCTTTGCCAGTGTATTCAGCGACAATCGTTTCGATTGTTCGGTCGGTAACGCCAGCGAAAATCGTGAGTAGGTTTTTGAGCGCCTGTTTATCATCTGAAAATTCAATCTCATTGCCGGAATCGGTGACAGCTTTTCTGATTTTCTGCCGAACGGTATCGGCAGTGTCGGTCAGTGCGATGTAATTATAGGTAGATATTGCCGACTTGCTCATTTTATTCGCTGGATCATCAAGACCGAGAATTCGTTTTGTCTCATCGATGAGGCGCGGTTTTGGCAGGGTAAACGTTTCACCGAAACGACTATTGAAGCGCTTGGCAAGATCGCGTGTGAGTTCGATGTGTTGAACCTGGTCTTCGCCAACGGGCACTTCTTCAGTTTGGTAAAGTAAAATGTCGGCCGCCATCAAAGTCGGGTAGGCAAAAAGTCCAACATTGACGCGCGCGCGATCGATGCCTCGTCCTTTTTCCTTAAACTGGGTCATCCGCTCAAGTTCGCCAAGATTTGTCAGTGTCAATAGAATCCACTGAAGCTCGCAGTGTTCTGGGCGGGAACTTTGCAAGAAGAGTGTTGAGCGAGCTGGGTCAAGACCAAGCGCAAGGTACATTGCCGCGACAGATAAAATTTGGTTGGCAAGTTTTTTGGGTTCCTGTAAGACGGTGAGCGCATGCAAGTCGGCGATAAAATATGTTACTTGTTCACCTTGAGCCTGAAGTTCAATCTGTTGCTTGATCGCTCCCAAATAGTTTCCAAGATGCAGGCAACCCGACGGCTGGATTCCAGACAAAATTTTCATAACACCACCTTACTTTTGCCTCTAGCCTATCAATAAGCGAGTGCTATAATCAACCACGCAATGCCTCTCTCGAATGCCGAGAAAGCGATTCTTGTTCCACTCATTTTTTTCGATCTTTTTGATCGTCCGCTTCGGCCGGAGATTGTTTATTTATTGACCTATCGCACCTCGCTCACTCGCAAACGTTTTGACGACGTAGTTGAGGGGTTGATTGAACGCGGTCTGCTCATGTCTCGACGCGGTTTTTTGCATTTAAGCGACCGGCCGGGACTCGCTGAAAATGGTATTCTGCGCGAGCGTATTTCACGCGAATTATATGAAGACGCAGTGCAACTCGTCAAAAAGTTCACGACCGTTCCATTTATAAAAATGATTGCGGCGATTAATTCGCTTGCTTTTTGGAATGCGCATCATAATTCAGACATTGACCTTTTAGTGGTGACCGAGCCTGGTAAAATTGCGGTTGCGCGCGATCATATCAATCTGCTTTTGACTTTTTGGCGTCGTCGCAATACCCGCCCGCCCAAACGGCGCAAGGTTGCCGTCGATGTAATGGTAGATACGCTTCAACTCGATGCGATGGATTGGCGCCAAAAACCTCAAGATATCTACTTTGAATTTTGGTTTGCGCGCCTGGCGCCGCTCATCGATCGCGATTCAACCTATGCTCGTTTAATGAATAAAAATATGTGGATCCGAGGAGTGTTTCCACAGTTCAAGCCGCGTGATGATTTTCTTATTCAGTCAAGTGAAGCGCGGGATCGTCAGCCTTCGGTATGGGAACGTTGGTACCAAACATCGCTTGGTCAACGCTTAGGCGCCTTGATGGCTTACAAGCAGAGATATCGCCTAAAGAACTATCAAGCTCGAATTGGCAAACAGGGTCTAGTTGTTGTCAAGCCGCATCTTTTGCGTTTTCATGTCCCGGATCGTCGGGCAGAGTATCAGGAACAGTTTGAACGTCGATGGAAAACAGTCGAAGAATTAGCCTTGTAAGCGCCCATTTCCCGCCGAATGTTGTTGGCGGCGCAGAGTTAAATGCGGCGTTTTTGGCCGAACTTCTAACTCGCGAAGGTTGGGACGTAGTCATGCTCACGGGCGCCGCAGTTTTACCGCGCAAGCCACCATATCGAATTATCAGCGTACCCGCTCTGCGGCCACGTCCAAGTTTAATTTATGAACCGTGGTGGGCGCGTCGAACCGCTCAAAAAATTCAACGCTTAATTGGTCATTCAACGCTTGTGCATTCTTTCGATGTGCTCTCGCGCGCCGTGGTGGCGGAAGCGAGTCATCCTAAAAAAGTCACTACTCTGCAAGACATTTCGGCAGTCTGCGGCACAATCAATCGACTCTGGGTTGACGGCCGGATTTGTCCAGGTTGCAATCTTCAAAATTTACGCCATCACTGTTTGACGGTGCAAGGAAAGAAAGGTGTCGCTCGCTGGGCGCGAATCGCGCGGTACTGGAGCGCAACGGTTAGGCCCTATCGCAAAAATCTTCTCGATTCGTATCAAGCGATTACCACTGTTTCGGAGTTTATTAAAACATTTGTCGGAGTTCCGCGCGCTGTTGTCGTTCCCGATCTTTTACATCCGCTCAAACCAACGTGCAAACTGCCGCACACAACCGCGCCAACCATTCTAGTAGTTGGTCGCCTAGCCTTTGATAAAGGCACCGATCTCATTTTAAAAGCCTTAGCCGAATTGCCTGAATTTTTGCTTGAGTTTGTTGGTCGCGGCGACCAAGCGCGCTGGCAAAATTTGACTCACGCACTCAAGATTGCCGATCGAGTCACTTTTCATGAGGCTATTGCGCATGCTGAAATCGGAAGTTGGTATCAGCGCGCGGACGTAGTCGTTCTACCCTCGCGCGCACCTGAAGCCTCGAGTCGCTCACTTCTCGAAGCAATGAGTTGCGGTCGAGCAGTCGTTGCGCCCAACTACGCTGGTCCTAAAGAGCTTATCATCGATGGCTCAACCGGCCGCTTATTTGATCGTGGTGATCCACATGATCTTGCCCGAGTAATCCGTCAGGCATACAGAGAACGCGTTTCGCTCGGCAAACGTGCTCTCGCCGTTAGTTTGAAGTATCATCCCGATAAAGTTTTGCCTCAATATCTCGAACTTTATCGGGAACTTTTACAAGCTTGACAAACTTCTCGTCTACGGAGTAAAGTAAAAATCTGGCGGTGGCGGAAGAGGGTTCCCCCTTACCTCCCGTCCCGCCTTAAAATACGACTCCGAGGGGGTCAATTTAATGTTAAATATCAATAAGTTAGCGGAGGCAAAGATGTTTGCAATCCAACCACTTGGAGATCGCGTTCTCCTTAAACTCCTCCCGGCCGAGGAGACGACGCACAGTGGAATCATTATTCCTGATACCGCCAAAGATAAATCCCAGCAGGCCACCGTTGTTGCTGTCGGACCGGGCAAACGCGACAAAGACGGCAAGCGCATTGAGCTCGACGTTAAAGAAAGCGATGTCGTTTTAATCCCGCAATATGGAGGAGATGAAATTAAATATGAGGGCGAAGAATACAAAATCGTTGGCGCCGATGATATTTTGGCGCGCGTGACAAAAAAGTAAGGAGCACCCATGTCTAAACAAATTCTTTTCGCACAGGACGCTCGAGCGAAGCTCCAACAGGGCATCAACAAACTCGCCGACGTGGTTAAGGTTACTCTCGGACCCAAGGGTCGAAATGTGGCGTACGATAAAGGTTTCGGCGCGCCTGATATTGCCAATGATGGCGTGACAATCGCCAAACAGATCGAGCTTGAGGACCATTTTGAGAACATGGGCGCTCAACTCGTGCGCAAAGTTGCCGAAAAAACGAATGATGTCGCAGGTGACGGCACAACGACAGCAACCATTCTCGCGCAGATTATCATCAATGAAGGCACAAAAAACGTTGCGGCTGGAGCGAATCCCATGGCGATTCGTCGTGGTTTAGAAAAGAGTGTCCAGGCAGTGATAGAGTCGCTTAAAAAACGCAAAAAAGTTGTTTCAGGCAAAGAAGAAATTGCTCAAGTCGCCTCGATCTCGGCCGGCGATCGCGAGATTGGTGAACTGATTGCCGAAGTGATGGACATGGTCGGCAAAGATGGCGTTATTACCGTTGAGGAAAGCAACACTCTTGGTCTTGAAAAAGAAGTTGTCGAGGGCATGCAATTTGATAACGGCTATATCAGCCAGTACATGATGACGGATGCTGGTCGTATGGAAGCGGTTTATGAAGATCCGTATATCTTAATCACTGATAAGAAAATCTCGGCCATTAATGAAATTCTGCCGGCGCTTGAGCGTTTGAGCCAAACTGGTCGCAAGCAACTTGTGATCGTTGCCGAAGATGTTGATGGCGAGGCGTTGGCAACTTTGGTGGTTAATAAATTAAGAGGCGTTTTTCAAACCTTGGCTGTCAAGGCGCCCGGTTTTGGCGATCGACGCAAGGCAATGCTCGCCGATATTGCAATTCTAACTGGCGGCACCGTCATTTCTGAAGAAACAGGCATGAAACTCGAAGACCTAACTCTCGAGCAACTTGGTCGCGCCCGCAAGATCATAGCCGATAAAGAAAAGACGACGATTGTTGATGGCAAGGGCGACACAGTCGCGATCAAGGATCGCGTAAGTCAAATTCGCAAGGAGATTGAGAAGACAAAATCCGATTACGATCGTGAAAAACTCGAAGAGCGTTTAGCAAAGCTCGCTGGCGGGATTGGGGTGGTAAAAATTGGCGCGGCGACCGAAGTTGAGCTCAATGAAAAGAAGCTTCGGATCGAAGATGCGGTCAATGCCACGAAGGCGGCGGTTGAAGAGGGGATAGTGCCAGGCGGCGGTGTTGCTTACGTTGATAGTATTCCCGACCTTGACAAACTCAAGATTATTGACGACGAGGAGCAGGTGGCGCAGAAAATTCTCCGTCGCGCGCTCGAAGAACCAATGCGCCAAATCGCTAAGAATGCTGGCGTTGATGGCTCGGTGGTGATTGAAGAAGTGAAGCGTCGCGAAGCGGGGATGGGGTACAATGCGGTGAGCGGTGAGTATGTGGATATGATTAAAGAGGGCATTATCGATCCGCTCAAGGTAACGCGTTTTGCCTTGGAAAATGCCGCGTCAATTGCTGGCCTTGTTCTGACAACTGAAGTGGCTGTGGCCGAAAAACCTGAAGAGAAGAAAGAGATGCCACCGATGCCTGACGCCGGCATGGGCATGTAAGTTTTACCAAGACTGAAAAAGCGCCTCGATGAGGCGCTTTTTCATGCCATTTGCTCTCTTTATACTCGGGATAAGTCATATTTTCCTATCGTTAACGCTTGAGACTCTGTTCGATCAGGGGTGTGATGCGTTGGAAGATTGTTCCAACGCCCGGCAAAACCTCAAGTTTTTGAAGAATAATCAGTAGACTGTAAAGAATAATTACGGCTCCAAGCGTTGAGCCGATTCCGAATAAGATGCCTCGCCAAATAATTAGCCGCCAGGAATTTTCACGCCTGGACATTTTGCGAAGCGTAGTCTGAATCTCCTCAAACTGTTTCTCAATCTTCGTATCAGTCATGGCGCAACGCGGCAATTGGGTCTAGGCGCGCGGCTCGATAAGCGGGCGCAATGCCAAAGATCAGTCCGACGGTAATGCCCACGCCAACGGCAAGCAAGATCGCATCGGGCGTGATGATCGGTGTTAAGGCCGAGTATTTAATTGTAAGTTGGGTTCCAATCCAGGCGATACCAACCGCTAAAAGCGCGCCAAAAACGGAAAGCACTATGGATTCAATCAGAAATTGCCACAAGATCGCGCTCGTGGTCGCGCCGACGGCTTTGCGCAAACCAATTTCTCGCGTGCGTTCAGCTACTGAAACAAGCATGATATTCATAATACCTACACCCGCCACGACAAGCGAGATGCTTGCAATCGCCGCGACCGCCGCAGTCAGGAGATCGAGAATAGTATTCACCGTGCCGATGAGATCATCTTGCGTTAGCACTGTAAAGTCTTCCGGCGCATGATTTTCTTCCAAACGAGTTTGAATGATTTTAACGTAGTTTTTGGCATCGACATCTGAATCAAGCGTCAAAATAATCCGCATCACTTTCACGCCGCCGGCAATCTCACCGGCCGTGTGAATAGGAATCAAAACGATGCTGGAATAGTCTGATCCTCCAAGGACGCTCGCAGAGTCGGGCACCTTTGTAATGCCGACTACTTCAAAAGTTTCTTTACCGATCTGCACTGATTCGCCAAGGGCTTCAGCATCGCCAAAAAGCGTTTTTTTAATGCCAGGGCCAAGCACAATCACGCGTTTAGCTAACCGATCTTCGTCATCAGAAAATATCCGACCGCGATCGATCTCAAGGCTCGACATAGTTGTGGTAATTGCGGAATTGGTGCCGAGCAAGAGCGCTTGAGGCGCGGTCGTTTGATCACGGCGCAGAACTCCCCCAACTAACATATAGGGCGAAATTGCCTTGACGTCAGCAAGTTCATCAAGCGTTGCGACATCCTCTAGTTTGAGAATGTCGCCGGAAATTAAATTAGTGCTAAATCCTCCGCCGTTTGAAGGATCAAATTCGCCGGGAAGAATTGCGATCAGATTCGAACCAAGTGTCGAAATTTCTGAATTAACGTCGCGGCGCAAGCCTTCGCCTAGAGCGAGAAATGTAATCACCGACGAGATGCCGATTATTACTCCTACGATCGTGAGAAATGTCCGCAATTTGTGTTGCCAGATCGATGCGATTGCCAGTTTGAATGCATCCCAAATCATATGATTATTCCGTCTTTAACTTGGATTTTAGTATCTGCTTGAGCGGCAATTGCGGGATCATGCGTAACTACAATCAAAGTTTTACCGTCGTGATTAAGTTCACGAAGCAGACTCAAGATTGACCCGCCAGTCACGGAATCTAAATTGCCCGTTGGCTCATCGGCCAGAATGATTTTTGGATCGTTAATGAGCGCGCGGGCGATCGCCACTCGCTGTTGCTCCCCGCCCGAAAGCTGATTTGGCCGGTGATGCAGACGTTGACCAAGGCCGACTAATTTCAGTAGGGCCTGCGCTTTCGGTTTGCGATCCCGGAGGTGGGTGTATACGCCTGGCATCATAACGTTTTCAAGCGCCGTAGACTTGGGGAGTAAATGGAATTGTTGGAATACGAACCCGATTAACTCGCGTCGCATTTGAGCTCGTCTTAAATCATGAGTGAGGTCATCGACTCGTTTGCCATCCAATTTATAGGCGCCATCGCTTGGTCGATCGAGCAGGCCAAGAATATTGAGAATCGTGCTTTTGCCAGAACCAGATGGCCCAATAATTGCAGTGAAACTTCCTGGTTCAATCGAAAAAGAAGCTTGGATGAGGGCTTTCGTTGCGCCTTCACCCTTGCCATACATTTTACTCACGTTCGTGAAACGTATAATCGGAGGAATCATGCCGTTGCCTGCTCTTTGAGTAAAAAGCTCTCGGCCACTGTCGCGCGTCGGGTGCTGTCCCGCACGACAATAATTTTAGGTGTCACCTTAACAATTTGTTCTCGTGCGATAATTCGTTCCGGGCCGAAAAGTTGATTGACGTGAATTTTAGCTAGCATTTCAAGATCAGTTTCAATTACCAAATCTGAAACTCGGCCGATGTATTCGTGCTCTTCGCTTTCCACGCGTTTACCCAGCCAGCGTTCGCGGCGCCGGGTGGCGGATTTGAAAGGTTGAATTTCATCTGGGGAGAGGAGTGAATCGTGGCTATTAATGATGATTGCTTGCGCCTCATAACTGACTACATCGCGACTTGAAAGAGCTTTCTTGCGGCTCAACCAACCCATTGGTTGAATCCAAAAACCAATCAACTCACCTGTGTCGGGATGTAAAACTACATCGAGGACTGTCCCAACTCGCGCTTCTTCATCAAGCGCCGCGACTGGCAATTGTTTGAGCATGCCAAGTTGCAAAAGCATATTGGTATTTTACCAGATAACTACTCATTTACGCGTTCTACATACTGCCCGGTCGCCGTATTGATCCGTACCTTGTCGCCGCTTTTAATAAAGAGCGGCACTTGAATTATGAGACCGGTTTCAAGAGTTGCTGGCTTCATGGCCGCTGATTGAGTGTCTCCCTTAAACCCTGGTTCGGTGTAGCTAATCGAAAGTTCAACTTTAGCCGGAAGTTGGATTGCAAGAATTTGATTATTATAAAGTATTAAATCCACTTCCAAGCCATCAACTAGATAATTAATATCTGCTCCTATTCGCTCCTCGGCGAGTGTATACTGCGCAAAGGTATCGCTTTCCATAAAAGTCGCGCTGGTTGGATTATTGTAAAGAAATTGGCCTTTGCGACGAGCGATGTCGGACTCCTCAAATGATTCACCGCCCCGGAAGGTGCGTTCATAAATTGCGCCAGTTTTCAAATTACGCACTTTAGTGCGGAGGACCGCCCCGCCTCGCCCCATTTTCGAGTGTTCGGCCGCGATTACCTGATGCGGCGCCCTATCAAGTTCGAAAAATGTCCCTACCTTAAGGTCGGTAATTCCAAGCATAATTGTTCCTTTAATCCAGCGACTCGCTATTGGCAACTTACCGCGTTGTGTAGGGCAAAATTGCTAGGTAGCGGGCACGTTTAACTGCCTCCGCTAACCGCCGCTGATGGCGAGCGCAAGTGCTGGTGTCTTTAGCTGATTTGAGTTTACTCCAAGTGCCCAAATAACGGCGCAGAAGGCCAGCATCTTTGTAATCGATCCAGTCAATTTTCTTTTTGCAAAATGCGCAACTGCGCTGGGAAATTCGAGGCATAATTCCTTTCTAAAATGGAATATCGTCGAGGTTGATTTCATCTGGGGCAGTGACCGGTGCGGTTTGAGGACTGCCCTTTTTATTCGGTTTAGGCATTTCAAGCTTAACCCCACCCGATGGCTCGCTTTCCTCGCTACCGCGACTGCTCGGGCCAAGCGCGCTGATCTGATCGGCAATGATTTCAGTTGTGAAACGCTTCACACCGTCTTGTCCTTCCCAGGAGCGAGTGCGGAGTCGGCCGACCACTAAGACTTTGCGCCCTTTGTGCAAAATTTGGCTACAAATTTCAGCAAGCTTGGCCCAGGCAACAATATTATGAAACTCCGCTTCTTCTTGTTGTTGGCCATCTTTGCTTGTCCAGCGGCGATTAGTCGCTACGCTAAAACTCGCCACGGACTGACCCGATGTTGTTGAACGCAGTTCTGGATCGCGCGTCAGGTTTCCGAGAACGATTGCTTGATTAAAATCGGCCATCCTTCCTCCTTATTGAGCTTTTATTTGGTCTTGATCGTTGGCGAGGAGTTTATCAAGTTGTTCTTGGAGCTTTTGTTCACGCTCGCGCGTGTTGGCTTCGCTTTCTGGAGTCGGAGTTTTGGCAGTTGCTTGCTCGGGTTGTTCCAAATCCTTTGCTTCCTGCAAACCTTCGATCTTCAAGTCGGCTGTAATCATCGAGGTTGCTGGCGCGGTCACGATTAAATACCGGAGAAGTTCATTCATAAGACGCAGGCGACGGTCGAGGATTTCGAGTTGATCAGGCTCGAGAGTAAAGCGTAAGGCGGTGTAATAACCGGCGGTTTCTTTGTGCATTGGGTAGGTGAATTGTCGGCGACCCAGAGCGCGCTCGGCAGTGATATGGCCTTTCAATTCTTGAATCAGATTCGCGACACCTGCATTGGTCTCGTCGCGAGTGATAACCGTAATTTCATATTGATGCATGCTAATTTTCCTTTTTCTGTTCTTTCAGGAGTGGAGTGTAACAAACTAATCGCTATGGGTAAAGAGTTGGCGCTCAATAATTTTTAGACATTGAATCTAAACTCAATGACATCGCCATCGGCAACCACATAGTCTCGGCCCTCTTGTCGCAATTTACCGGCGCTTTGGGCGCCATCCTTGCCGTGGTAGGTGAGAAAGTCGGCACAACTAATCACCTCGGCTTTGATGAAACCGCGTTCGAAATCAGTATGAATCACCCCAGCCGCTTGAGGCGCGGTTGCGTCTCGCTGGATTGTCCAGGCTCGCACTTCTTTCGGTCCGGCCGTAAAGTAGGTGATTAAGCCGAGCAGGGCAAAGGCCTCACGGATTAGGCGATCCAAGCCTCGTTCCTTGAAGCCGAGACTGGCTAGATATTCAATCTGTTCGTTTTCGTTCAGCGTTGAGAGTTCGGCTTCGATCTTGGCCGAGATTGGAACCAATGGTGTGCTGGCAAATAAGCTCGGCTCGGCCTCAATCAATTCCTTGATTCGCTCCCCTGTTTTGTCAAGTTTTGTTTCTGACACATTGAGCACACACAGCATAGCTTTGGCAGTTAAAAGTCGAAATGATTTGAGGCGTGCACTTTCTGCTTGCGAAAGAGGGATCGAACGGACTCCCCTGCCCTGCTCGACTTCGGTTTTGATTCGCTTGAGGAGAGATTGCAAAGTAGTCGCTTCAGGATCACGAGCTTTAATCTTCCCTTCCAGATTCGCGAGAGCGTGTTCAAGAGTCTCCAAATCTTTGAGCGCCAATTCGGTTTGAAGAATGTGAATGTCTTCAAGCGGGTCGACGACACCTGTCACATGCACAACGTCTGGATCGGTAAAATCCCGCACCACGAGAGCAATCGCATCAACGTCGCGGATATTGGCCAGAAATTTATTGCCCAAACCTTCGCCTTGATGAGCGCCGGCAACGAGTCCGGCAATGTCCACAAAAGTCACCGTTGCTGGCACAATTCGCGTTGGCTGAACAAGCTCGGCAAGTTTTTGGAGTCGATTATCGGGCAAATCCACAATCCCGATGTTTGGATTGATCGTGGTAAAAGGAAAATTACTTGCTTGCGCGTTCTGTTTTTTCGTGAGCGCGTTAAAAAGCGTTGATTTACCAACGTTAGGGGGTCCAACAATCCCAATCGTGAGTGACATGGGCGAAATTGTACTGCATCCTCTCCTGAATAGAAAGGGTCTGGTAAAAGAAAAGCCCGGCGGCTCCATTGAGGAGCTCTTGCCGGGTGTGTGATTAGGCGGAGCGCAAGTTGGCTCGCAGGGCGATCATCGAGGTTTTTAGCCTTTCGATGTTTTCGCCCCGCCTACCTGGCCTTTGATTGAGAAGTTCGATCGAAATCTCGAGCATCCCAAGCAATTTGGCGCGTTGCAGTCTTGCAAGCTCGCGCCGGATGCGAAAGAAAGCCTTGAGCTTGCCTTCCACATCCTTGACGACTGCGCCGATTTTATCATGGGCGCAGATATCGGGTTCGCTCAACTCCCAACACTTTGTGTGAATGGAGTCGATGAGATTGCGAAAATCTTCATCGCTCACTTTTTACCGCCTTCCTTCGCATAGTCCGCCTTGGTTGAGGTAGGCGTAGAGAAGATCGAGCTCGCGGAGCAGAGCGCGATTTTGCTCGCGGTAGCTTGACTGATCGAGCGCCTCGAGCGCCTCGGTGATGTGTGTTCGAATGACCTTTTCTCGATCACTGCCATGTGGCGCGTCGACCGAAAGTAGCAATAACTCATTTATTGCATTTCTCATCTCGTACTCGCCCGCGCCTTGCCCGGTTATTATCCGGTTGATCATGGCGTGGAAGGAGGCGAATACGAGTTCGCGCTTCCGTTCCTTTGCGAGACTTAGGTCAGAACGCCTCTTATTAGATTCCTCCATTTTTCCATCATCCCCTTCTTTTTCGGTCTCGGTTTTTTCTCGTTATGTTGTTGATAGAACTCTCCAAGCGCCTCAAAAAGCGCTCGGAAAGTCCACTGCGAACAGCGGCCGATCGGACTCCGCACCTTCCCGATCCAACGGCGCAGAGCTGGTAACTCTTGTTCTTCGGCGCGCTCGAAGAGTAACATCACCGCGCCCTCGATCCGACCGGCTTGATAAGCGCTCTCCCGGATCGAACCCGGCTCGCGGATGAGCGTTTCCATCAGCCGTTCAATTTTATCTTGGCATTCTTTGGACGTATGAATTGTAAAAACCTCCTCTTCTTTACTCAACTCAATATAGGCCGAGCAATCAGGCAGAGTAGTCCAAACTTCCGCACGGGTCAATGCATTAAGGCTTTTACATTACTTTTTCAAGAGTTTCTTACTTACTGTTTATCCTTTTCCGACCATGGAAAGCTTTGTGGACCTCGTGGAGATGCTGATCGGTGAGATGAGTGTACCGCTGAGTTGTGGCCACCGAGGAATGACCCAGTAGCGCCTGGACTGATCTCAAATCAGCCCCGGATCGGAGTAAATCTGTTCCGAAAGAATGGCGCAATGTATGCGGAGTAACGTGTTCAGCCAAACCGGCTTGGGCCGCGTAGCCTTGAATTAAACGCTGGATAGTTCTTGGAGTGAGTCGCCCCCCGCTTTCTCCGTTCCGCTTGATCCTTACAAAAAGCGCCGGATCATCATCTGTTCGCGCGGCGACATATGTTTTAATGGCGCTTTGAGCGCCAGGAGAGAGAAAGACGACTCGGCGTTTTCTGCCCTTCCCCACCACACTCACCTCTTCCCTATTTTCCACTTCTTGGCGGTCGAGCCGCACGAGTTCGGCCACACGCAAACCGGTTGAAAAGAGCGTCTCCAGAATCGCTTGGTCTCTCTTTCCTTTTTGGACGCGAAGATTAGGCGCGGCTAAGAGTTTGGCGAGATGCTCTCTGTCCAAAAAATTTACTTCAATCGTTTCGGCGCCCGGTAGGTCAATTCTTTCGCTTGAAAGAGTTCGGATATTTTGTTTTGCCAGCCAACCCAAGAGCGCTCTTAGGGCAACGAGGTGGTAATTCTGTGTCGCGCGACTCAATTCACGTTCGTTTAATTTTAGCCGATAGGTTCGAACATGCTCGTCGGTGAGTGCGCCGACATTTATGTTATGTGTGAAGTCTAGAAAACGGCCTAAATAGTGCTCATAGTTTTCAATTGTTCGCGGTGCTAGGCCTTGTGCGAGTTCGCAATCTTCTAAAAAACGTCGAATTGCTTGAGAAAGTTGCATCGCGGGTATTATAGCATGTACCATACTCATATATGTTGAATTTTTTACTTGCGGTCGACCAACTCGACCGATCTTTACTTAAAAACGTCAATAGTTTGGTTGGCATTTCGTCGGCCCTCGATCTTGTTTTGCGCGTGATAGCTGAATGGTTTATTTACCTTACGCCGCTTCTGCTCCTTGGCGCGTGGTTTTGGCTTCGTTTTAGCGCCCGCTCTCAAAATTGGCTGACAGATCGCATTCGACTCGTTGAGTTCACAGCCGCCGGACTGCTCGCCTGGCAGATTTTGAGCCGGATTATTAAGGCATTTTACTTTAGAGAGCGCCCCATCTCGGCTGGCAATGGCGTCAAGGAAGTTTTTTTTCATCGCCCCGATGAATCTTTTCCTTCTGATCATGCGGCCTTCCTATTTGCGCTCACTGCTTACGCCTATCTTCTTGGTTGGCGTCGCGTCGGTCACGCGCTTTTACTGGTTAGCCTTTTGATCTCTTCTGCTAGGATTATCACGGGCACTCATTGGTTTAGCGATATTCTAGCGGGGACGCTCCTCGGCATCGCAAGCGCGTTTTTGCTCTGGAAATTTAGGGTTCAATTCAGACATTACTTTGCCGCACCCGTTACACGCTTAATAAATAATTTAGGGCTCTAAACGATGAAGTTATTGTGCATCTTCATGTCATCGCGAGGGCGCAACTGTGGCGATCCCGAATATCGCGAGGACTCAAATGTTTGATTTTGAACTTACTGAACTCATTAAAACAGTCGGACTCCTGGGTGTTTTTGGGATCGTTTTTGCCGAATCGGGCTTATTGATAGGTTTTTTCCTACCCGGTGATAGCTTGCTTTTTACAGCTGGTTTTTTAGCCTCGCAAGGTTATTTAAATCTTAGCCTCTTGATCGTCGGCAGTTTTGTGGCGGCAGTGATTGGCGATAGCGTCGGCTACGCCTTTGGCAAAAACATCGGCCCAGCGCTTTTTAAGCGCGCCAATAGTCGCTGGTTTAAGCAGGAGCATTTAATTCGCGCTCGTGAGTTCTATGCTAAGTACGGCGGTCGGACGATCGTGCTGGCCAGATTTATACCTTTCATTCGAACATTTGCCCCGATCGTGGCAGGGATCAGCGAGATGGGTTATCAAACTTTCATCTTGTATAATCTTATTGGCGGAGCGCTCTGGGCAGTTGGCGTGCCGTTTTTGGGCTATTTTTTAGGGAGTATCATACCGAATGTGGATCAATTGCTTTTGCCAATTATCGCAACTATTATCTTAGTTTCTATTCTGCCACCAATCGTAGAATATATGAGACGTCGCAAGAAAGGCTGACATGAATTTTACACGTTCTACGTTCGTGAATGGTATAAGAATTTTAACAGCGCCCCAACATGAAACGAAGGCGATGACTCTGCTCTTTCTAGTTGGCGCTGGTTCGCGTTTTGAAAACCCGACTCAAAACGGCATCTCGCATTTTTTGGAGCATATTTTATTTAAAGGCACGGAAAAATATCCAAGCCCACAGGCGCTAGCTGAAACACTCGACGGTATCGGTGCGGCCTTTAATGCCTATACGTCAGAAGAGTATACGGGTTTTTATGTGCAAGCGGCGGCTGAACATTTTTTGCTTGCGCTTGATGTGCTCCACCAGATGTTTTATCACCCTTGTTATGCCGAAGCGGATATTGAGCGTGAAAAGGGTGTTATCATTGAGGAGATAAATATGTATCGCGATCTACCTCAACGTCATGTCTGGGATGTCCTAAAATCCTTGTTGTATGGCGACACGCCGCTGGGACGAAATATCGCTGGTAGCAAAGAAACTGTCACCAGCTTTACACATACTACGTTCGTAGATTACCAAAAAGATTTTTACACGCCTGATAATCTTATTTTGGCAGTCGCCGGTAATCCCGCCACTTATGACTGGCAAAAAGAAATTCAAAATTTATTTGCGCAAAAACAGGGCAAACGCATAAAACAATTTGATCACGTTCGTATAATAAGTAGCGCACCACAAGTGCGAGTCGAAAACCGCCAGACCGATCAAACTCATCTTGCGCTCGCCCTGCCGGCCATTAAAGAAACCGATGAGCGTTTGCCAATTCTGGCAATCTTAAACACAATTCTGGGTGGCTCGATGAGTTCGCGGCTTTTCAATGAGGTGCGTGAAAAAAGGGGCTTGGCCTACTATGTGCGCTCAAGTGTTGATACTTATCACGACACCGGTAATCTCGTCATTGCAACCGGGGTGCGCAACTCGCATGCGCAAGAGGCGATCAAAGTGATTTTGAATGAACTCGATCTCTTGCGTCGCAAGCCCATTTTGCCTGCTGAACTTAAAAAGGCTCAGGAGCATTTTAAGGGCAAACTCGCGCTCGAACTTGAGTCGTCGTCTGAAATTTCGGCTTTTCTAGCGCAACAAGAACTTTATTATCGTCAGCAATTTCAGCCTGAAGAGTTAATCGCTAAAATTGAAGCCGTGACGACAAAGCAAGTGCAAGAACTCGCGGAAGAGCTCTTTGTCTCGAGTCGACTAAACCTGGCAGCGATTGGTCCATTTGAGGAATCAGATTTCCTGCCAATCCTTGAGCGAGTCTTTACGTGAAGCAATTTACCGCTTACTATTTCATTGATCGTCACACTTCGCTCGCGATTACATGTAAAAGGAAGAGTAAGGAAGCCCCAATCAGAAAGGCACTATGAATACAACTGAACGAACGGTCGTAATCATTAAACCCGATGGTGTTCAGCGGGGGATTATCGGCGAGATTTTGCATCGTTTTGAGCGCCGCGGCTTGAAGCTAATTGGGATGAAGTTTCTCAAACTCCCAGTCGAACTCCTTGAGGAACATTACGCCCATCACAAAGACAAGCCCTTTTTCTCCAAGCTGATTGCCTTCATGACTTCAGCGCCGGCGCTGGCGATGGTTTTAGAAGGTAAGGATGGTGTGAATGTTGTTCGGGCAATGACAGGCCCGACTAAAGGCACAGATGCGTTTCCCGGCACGATTAGAGGTGATTTTGCTCTGTCGCATCAACAGAATGTTATTCATGCTTCAGAGAGTATTGAGATTGCGAACCAGGAAGTAAAACGTTTTTTCGACGACCGTGAACTTTTTGACGACTATCAACGCGCTGATTGGCCGATGGTTTACGCCGAAGATGAACGAAATTAACGCATCTATGATTAAGTGTAAGAAATTGCCCAAACAATTTTCTTTACGCAAGTCAGCTCGCGTTCAATCTGCATCAACAGCCTCACGCCACGCCCGAAATGTTGACAAATAATTGACGATGAACATCTCGCAACTTTTGATTCCCTTCTTTGCCGCCGTTTTAGTTTCGCTTAGCCTCACCCCATTAGTTAGGAAGCTTGCTCTTATTTGGGGCGCAATTGCCAAACCCGGCGGGCGACATATTCATGTTCGCACCACACCTAAACTCGGTGGTTTGGCGATCATCGGCAGTTTTTTCACGGTCGTAGTTTATATACTCATAACCAATCCAAGCCAGCTTCATTTCGTCGACATGGCCATTCTCGGTCTTGATGCAAATCTTTTTGGAGTGCTCGCGGGCGCTTTGATTCTCGTTGCACTGGGTGTGGTTGATGACAAATACGATCTGCCGCCGCGTGTTAAACTTCTCTTTCAAATGATCGCAACTCTCACAGTAGTTCTCTTTGGCGTAAAAATTTGGTGGGTGAGTCATCCATTCGGTGGCCCCGATATTCTCCTTGGCAACTGGACATATCTTATCGTCCCGCTTTGGCTTCTGGCAATGATCAATGTGATGAATTGGTTCGATGGCTTGGATGGCTTGACTTCGGGTCTCTCCATTATCGCGAGCCTTGCCATTGCTTTCCTTGCCCTGGAGCCGTTTGTCGATCAACCCGCAACCGCTCTTCTGGCGATCATTCTCGCTGGCGCTACTTTGGGTTTTCTACCCTTCAACTGGAACCCAGCCTCGATTTTTCTTGGCGACACTGGTTCGATGTTTTTAGGTTATATGGTGGGCATTTTTGCCATTATCTCGGGCGCGAAACTAGCAACCGCGGCGCTCGTGCTCGGAATTCCAATTTTTGATGCTGTCTGGGTGGTTCTGCGTCGCCTTCTTACCGGCCAGCCGCTCATGCAAGGAGATCGCAAACATCTCCACCATCGTTTTCTTGATGCCGGTTTTCATCCGCGCACTGCCACACTGATGCTTTATTCGATCGCCGCTCTCTTTGGCTTAATCGCTCTTAATACCGGCACGGAAGGCAAAGTTGTCGCTCTGGGTTGGCTAGTTGCAGGGCTCGTAATCCTTGGTATGCTACTTGTAATTAAAGCAAAACAAAATCATTAGGAATATGCTTAATCCATGAAAAGAACTTTACGCAAATTGGGTTTATGGATTTTTGTTGTTGTGACAATTTTGACCATGGTTCTACTCACGGCTCTTCCGGCTTTTGGGTTGTAAATTTTTATGGAGGGAAAGTACTTATTCGACGGTCAGCGAGATGGTGAAGAGGTGCTTTTTATGTGGCGTCGTCATCCCTGGACAATGGCACGTCAGGCATTTCTGACGTTGGCCGGCACCCTAATTCCAGTCGTTGCCTTTGCGGTTTTTGGCGCTAGCCTCGTGACCTCGATTCTGATCGCCATCTGGTTGATATTTATTCCAGCTCTTGTCTGGCTGACATGGTATGAATGGTGGAACGATATCTACATTCTTACCAACCAGCGCTTGATCGATATCGATCAAAAGCAACTCTTTCATCGGACTGTTGCCGAGGTGCCGCTTGAAAATCTCCAAGATGTTACCTTTGAAGTTAGAGGTATTTTCCCAACCCTCTTAAATTATGGAAACGTTGAAATCCAAACAGCTTCGTTCACGGAAATTGATATGGTGGGTGTGACCGATCCGCAAGCAGTTCATCAGGCCGTGCTTCGCACCGCAGCTAAACTTCGCAAAGACAATCCCTTAATAACCTCAACTCAAATCAAAAAGAAACCACCTAAGCGACAATTGGGATAACAAACTTACACCTCCCACCGAACACCTTGTAGGTGTAAGATGGGAGGTGTAAGTAATCCACAGTTTCTCGGAGCTTATGCGATATACTAAATCTATGCTCGCTCACGGTCAGTGAGGAGTAATGTGTAATGGATGATGGGTAGTTCTCGGCTCGGTCACTGACCTCGCTCGAACAAGCATCAGCTTGAAGAACAACACCCTTAGAGCATCACTATCCATTGCGGGGTAGAGGAGGGGTAAAGCGTGGAATGTACTCACAGTTACTGTGTCACAGCTGGTGATCGTGGTTTTGTTAGGCGGGCTCACAAGCATCTCCTTGAGCGTTTTTCAAGCTATCACCAGTGGCATCACCACCCGCATCATCGCCAAATTCACTGGGCGGCTCTTGGTTTGCACCTAGCCCTGATTTTCTCATTAGTTTTAAGTAGCATCTCTTCTGGCACAGTCTTCGCCGCCACCAACAACTGGACCTTCGCCACCGCCGGCGACTACACCCTCTCAAGCTCTGATCTTTTAGAAGTCACCGGTTCGGCATCCCGACTGAAGGTTAGAAACTATGCCAATGACAGTAACACCAAAGCCCTTTA